>JAFAEU010000458.1 GCA_023423855.1 Pseudomonadota bacterium
CGCCGGCAGCGGTGCGAGCGCCCCCTGGCGCGCGTGGTGCGCCCAGAAGGCCTCCGCCTCGACGTTGAGCTGCTGCCGGACCAACGCATCCCGGGTGACCAGGGTCACCAGGCCGACGCCGAACACCACCACCAGGCTCGCCAGCAGCCCCTGGGTGACGAAGGCATAGCGGATCCGGCGCGGCAGCCCCTGCGGCATCGTGTCGTTCCGCCGGGCGTCAGGCCGGCGACTGGTCGATGTCGGCGATCCGATAGCCGGCGCTTTGCACGGTGTGCAGCAGCGGCTTGTCGAACGGCTTGTCGATGACCTTGCGCAGGTTGTAGAGGTGGCTGCGCAGGGTGTCGGAATCGGGCAGGCCGTTGCCCCAGATCTCGCGCTCGATCTCCTGCCGGTTCACCACACGCGGCGATTCGCGCATCAGGATCGTCAGCAGCTTCATGCCGATCGGCGAGAGCTGCAGCTCGGTGCCGCCGCGGGTGGCGCGCATGCTGGCCGGGTCGAGCACGAGGTCGGCAACCTTCAGCACTTCCGATCCCACCTGGCGGCGCTCGCGCCGGATCAGGGCGCGCAGGCGCGCTTCCAGCTCCTGGATCGCGAAGGGCTTGGTCAGGTAGTCGTCGGCGCCCGAGGACAGGCCGGTGAGCTTCTCGTCGAGCGTGTCGCGCGCGGTGAGCATCAGCACCGGCGTCGACTTGCGCGCCTCGGTGCGCAGGCGCTTGCAGACCTCGACGCCGTCCAGCCGCGGCAGCATCAGGTCCAGCACGATCACGTCGTAGCTGTTCTCCACCGCGAGCCGGTAGCCGTCGAGCCCGTCCGAGGCGTAATCGACCTCGAAACCGCGGCCCTCCAGGTACTCGCCCACCATCTCCGAAATGTTGCGGTTGTCCTCGACGATCAGGACCAACCCCCCAGATTCCTGCCCTGCACGCATACGTGTTCCTCGACGGGTTTCTTCAGCTTTGTGAAGGATGCCGGCAGGGCTGTACAAGCGCCGTGAAGATGCCCATCGTCAGCGCCCGGAACCCCACCCTCCCGCCGCTGCCGCCCGCCGAGCCCCCCCATGCCTGCCCTCGACCGCCTGCTCCCGATCCTGCTGCTGCTCGGCTCCAACGTGTTCATGACCTTCGCCTGGTACGGCCACCTGAAGTACAGGTCCGCGCCGCTGCTGGCGGTGATCCTGGCCAGCTGGGGCATCGCCTTCTTCGAGTACTGCCTGATGGTGCCGGCCAACCGCATCGGCGCCGCGGTCTACTCCGCGCCGCAGCTCAAGGGCATGCAGGAAGTGATCACCCTGCTGGTGTTCGCGGGCTTCTCGGCCTGGTACCTCGGCCAGCCGCTGAAGTGGAACCACTGGGCCGGGTTCGCGCTGATCGCGGTGGCGGCGTGGCTGATCTTCCTCGATTGAGGTCGGTTCGCCCCCGTCCATCGTCGGACGGCGATCCGGACGCCGCCGGTCAGAACCTGATCTTGCCGGTGAGGATGTCCTTGAACATCACCCAGTCGCCGGCGAACGAATAGAACGGATGCCGGAACGTCGCCGGCCGGTTCTTCTCGAAGAAGAAGTGCCCGACCCACGCGAAGGCATAGCCGCAGGCCAGCGCGGCCAGCAGCCACCAGGCGTTGCGCTGGACGATGGCGAGCACGACGAAGGCGATCGCGCCGCAGCTGCCGACGAAATGCAGCCGGCGCGAGGTGCGGTGGCTGTGCTCGCCCAGGTAGAACGGATAGAACTCGCGGAAGCTGGCGAAGCGGCTCATGTCCTCCCTCCGGTCATGCGGGCCTCGGTGAAAACATGATGACCGCCATGCCGGCCAGGCACAACAGCGCGCCCAGCAGGTCCCAGCGGGTCGGCTTCACCGCGTCCACCAGCCACAGCCAGCCGATGGCGATGGTGACGTAGACCCCGCCGTAGGCCGCGTACACGCGGCCCGACGCCGTCGGGTGCAGGCTCAGCAGCCACACGAACAGCACGAGGCTGGCCGCGGCCGGCAGCAGCAGCCAGGCGCCGGCGCCCTTGCGCAGCCACAGGTACGGCAGGTAGCAGCCGATGATTTCGGCGAAGGCGGTGGCGATGAAGAGCAGCAGGGTTTTCATGGCTGGGCCGGTCCGTGGTTCGTCGTTGGTGGAGGGTGATTCGCGGCCGGTGACCGGCGCCGGCATTCCGACCTTACCAACTACCAACCACCAACTACTAACCCCTGCCTCCACCACTCCCCGCCGCCTTCGCACGCTGCCAGTACGCCTCCTGTGCCTCCAGCGGCAAGTCCTGCAGGCGCACGCCGTCGGCCTCGGCCAGCGCTTCCATCGTGCGGAAGCGGCGCTCGAACTTGTGGTTGGCGCCGCGCAGCGCGGCGCCGACGTCGACCTTCGCATGCCGGGCGAGGTTGGCGGCGACGAACAGCAGGTCGCCGATCTCGTCCTGCAGCCGCGCCTGCGCACCGGCATCGTCCGGGTCCGCGGCCACCGCCGCGAACTCGACGCGCACCTCGTCGATCTCCTCGTGCAGCTTGTCGATGACGGGCGCCGGCCCCGGCCAGTCGAAGCCGACCCTGGCCGCGCGGTCCTGCAGCTTCACCGCGCGCTGCCATTCCGGCATTCCCCGGGAAATGCCCGCGAGCGCCGAGGCGTCCTGTTCGCCGGCGGCTTCCCGCTCGGCGCGCTTGATCGCCTCCCAGTTCGCCGTCTGCGCCTCGGCGTCGGCGAACGACGCATCGCCGAAGACGTGCGGATGCCGGCGCACCATCTTGTCGCAGATCGCCGCGACCACGTCGGCGAACGCGAACGCGCCCTGCTCCTGCGCCATGCGCGCATGGAACACCACCTGCAGCAGCAGGTCGCCGAGTTCGTCCTTCAGCGCAGGGAGATCGCCGCGGTCGATCGCATCGGCGACTTCGTAGGCTTCCTCGATCGTGTAGGGCGCGATGGTCGAGAAGTCCTGCTCCAGGTCCCAGGGGCAGCCGGTGCCCGGCGTGCGCAGGCGGGCCATGATCTCGAGGAGGCGCTGGATGTCGGTGGAGGATGCGGTCACGTCGGCGTGCGGGAGCGAAGGGTGGGCGGCACGCGCAGTTCTACAGCCACGTCGTCCACGGCAGCGACGTATCCCCCAGCGCAATGAAATCGCCGTTGAGCAGGGTATCGCGCTGGTTGTAGCGGAACGGCCGGCCCTGCGGATCGAGCACGGCCCCGCCCGCGGCTTCGAGGATCGCCTGGCCCGCGGCGGTATCCCACTCGCTGGTCGGGCCGAAGCGCGGATAGACGTCCATGCCGCCCTCTGCCAGCCGGCAGAACTTGAGCGAGGAGCCGAGACCGATGGTTTCGACGTCGCCGATGCGCTGCATCAGCGCCGCGGTGCGCGGGTCCAGGTGCGAACGACTCGCGGCCACCTGCAGCGGCGCCGTGGCCGGCGCGCGCACCTGCACGGGCCGCTCACCATCGCCGTCGCGGCGGAACGCGCCGTGCCCGGGCGCGCCGTGCCACAGCACGCCGGTCACCGGCGCCTGGATCACGCCGAACACCGCCACGCCCCGGTCGATCAGCGCGATGTTGACCGTGAACTCGCCGTTGCGCTTGACGAACTCGCGGGTGCCGTCGAGCGGGTCGACCAGCCACAACCGCGTCCAGCCGCGGCGCACGTCGAGCGCGATCGTGTGCGCCGATTCCTCCGACAGCACCGGGATCTCCGGAATCAGCCGCGACAGGCCGGCGACGATGCAGCGGTGCGCGGCGAGGTCGGCGGCGGTCAGCGGACTGGCGTCGGCCTTGTGCTCGACGTCGAACTCGCCTTCATAGACCCCGAGGATCGCCGCCGAGGCCTCCTGCGCGATCGCCAGCACGTCCTCGCGCAGCGCCGCGATCGCTTCGAACTCAAGCATCCGCCTGCAGCCTCAGGTATTCGCGCGCCGCGAACAGGGCGGCGATGGACCGGCCCTCCGAGAAGTCGTCGCGCAGCAGCAGTTCGCCGAGCGCATCGAGCTTCCACGGCACCACTTCCAGTTCCTCCGGCTCGTCGCCGGGCAGGCGTTCGGGGTACAGGTCGCGCGCCAGCACCACCGTGGTTTCATGGCTCATGTAGACCGGGGCCAGGGTCAGCGTGCGCACGACGTCGAGCCGGCGCGCGCCGTAGCCGGCCTCCTCCTTCAGCTCGCGGTCGGCGGCCTGCAGCGGCGTTTCGCCGGCGTCGATCCGGCCCTTGACCAGGCCCAGCTCGTAGCGGTGCAGGCCGGCGGCGTATTCGCGCACCAGCAGCACGGTGTCCTCGTCGAGCAGCGGCACCACCGCGACCGCGCCGTGGCCGCGACCGCGCAGGCGCTCGAACTGGCGGCGCTCGCCGTTGCTGAACTCCAGGTCCAGCCGCTCCATGCGGTAGGGGCCGGCGTCGTGCTCGGTGATGCCGTGGATCGTGGGCAGGCGACGCGTCACGGCGCCGCCCCGGCCTGGCCACGGGCGATAATGGTGGGATGTCGACTCACGATGACGCCATTCTAGACGACGCCGACCGCTGGCGTTCGCGCGACCTCGCCGTGCTCTGGCACCCCTGCACGCAGATGCGCGAGCATCAAGCGATCGAGGGCCGCGACGTACTGCCGCTGCTGCCGGTGGCGCGCGGCGACGGCGCCTGGCTGGTCGGACAGGACGGGCGGCGCTATCTCGATGCCGTCAGCAGCTGGTGGGTGAACCTGCACGGCCACGCCGAGCCGCGCATCGCCGAGGCCATCTCGCGCCAGGCGCGCACGCTGGAGCAGGTGATTCTCGCCGGCTGTTCGCATCCGCCGGCGGTGGAGCTGGCCGAGCGGCTGCTGGCGATCGCGCCGCGCGAGGCCGGCCGTGCGCCGCTGGCCAAGGTGTTCTACGCCGACAACGGCTCGGCCGGGATCGAAGTCGCGCTGAAGATGGCCTTCCACTGGTTCCGCAACCGTGGCGACGAACCGCGGCGCACGAAGTTCGTGGCGCTGCAGAACGGCTACCACGGCGAGACCATCGGCGCGCTGTCGGTGGGCGACATCCCGCTGTACCGGCGCATCTACGCGCCGCTGCTGATGGACGCGATCTTCGCGCCGTCGCCCGATGCGTACCTCGCCCGCGAAGGCCAGAGCGCGGAGGGCTGCGCCAACGACGCCGCCGACGCGCTCGCGCACCTGCTCGACGAACACGCCGGCGAGATCTGCGCGCTGGTGCTGGAACCGCTGGTGCAGTGCGCCGGCGGCATGCGCATGCACCACCCGGCCTACCTGCGGCGCGCGCGCGAGCTGTGCGACGTGCACGGCATCTTCCTGGTCGCCGACGAGATCGCGGTCGGCTTCGGCCGCACCGGCGCGATGTTCGCCTGCGAGCAGGCGGGCGTGCAGCCGGACCTGCTGTGCCTGTCCAAGGGCCTGACCGGCGGTTTCCTGCCGCTGGCCGCGGTGCTGGCGACGCAGGCGATCTACGACGGCTTCCTCGACGACTCGCGCGAGCGCGCCTTCCTGCACTCGCACAGCTACACCGGCAACCCGCTGGCCTGCGCCGCCGCGCTGGCGTCGCTGGACATCTTCGAGGCCGACGAGGTGCTGGCGCGCAACCGCGGCACCGCGACGAGGATGCACGCGCTGGCGGCGCCGATCGCGACGCTTGCGCACGTCGCCGACGTGCGCCAGACGGGGATGATCGTCGCGTTCGAACTCGCGCGGGACGGCGACCGGCGCACGCCCTTCGACCCGGCGCTGCGGATCGGCCTGCGCGCCTATCGCGCCGCGCTCGAGCGCGGCGTGCTGCTGCGTCCGCTCGGCGACGTGCTGTACTGGATGCCGCCGTACTGCGTCGACGACGCGCAGCTTGCGCTGCTCGTCGAGACCACCGCCGCCGCGATCCGCGAGGCCACCGCATGCGCGTGATCCGGGCCTTCGTCGACATGCCGCTCGCGATCGGCGCGCGCGTTGCGCTGCCCGACGCCGCGGCCGCCCACCTGGTCCGCGTTCTGCGCCTGCGCGAAGGCGACGACTGCGTGCTGTTCAACGGCGATGGCCACGACTACGCCGCGCGGATCGTGGCCTCCGGCAAGCGCGAGACGCTGGTCGAAGTGCACGCCATGCAGGCGGTCGACAACGAATCGCCGCTGCGCATCACCCTGCTGCAGGGCATCGCCCGCGGCGAGAAGATGGACCTGATCCTGCAGAAGGCCACCGAACTGGGCGTGGCGCGGATCGTGCCGGTGGAGGCCGAACGTACCGAGGTACGGCTCGACGGTACGCGGATGGAAAAGCGGCTCGCGCACTGGCGCAGCGTCGTGGCGTCGGCCTGCGAGCAGTGCGGGCGGGCGCGCGTTCCCGCGGTGTCCGATCCGGCGGCGATCGCGACCGTCGCGACGCATGCCGGCGATGCCGCGCTGAAGCTGACCCTGGACC
>JAFAEU010000058.1 GCA_023423855.1 Pseudomonadota bacterium
CGCTGAAGCAGGCCGCCATCGCCCAGCGCGCCACCGTCTGGTGCGGCGGCTGCCAGCGCTGACCGCCGCCCGGCCTTCCGGCGCCGACCGCGCGGCTTCGCGGTATAGTCCTCGGCTTGGCCGGGGAATTCCTTGATCCATGGCCGATAGCGCCGACATCACCCTCTGGCTGGACGCCGCCCGCGGCGGCGATCGCGGCGCGCTCGACCAGGTCCTGGCGACGCTGTACCAGGAGCTGCACAGCATGGCCCGGCGGCAACTGTCGGGCCAGATGGGGCAGACGCTGGACGCCACCGCCCTGGTGCACGAGGCCTACCTCAAGCTGATCGGCCGGCGCGAGATCCAGTTCGACGACCGCGCCCACTTCTTCGCCTACGCCGCCTCGGCGATGCGCAGCGTGGTGGTCGACTACGCCCGCCAGCGCCTGGCGCAGAAGCGCGGCGGCGACCTGCACCGCGTCACCGACCTGCCGCACGACATCGAGGGCGGCCTGCGCCTGGACGAGGACATGCTGGCGCTGGACGTGGCCCTGAACCGGCTGGCCGCGGTCGACGAGAAGCTCGCCCACGTGGTGGAGCTGCGCTATTTCGGCGGGCTGTCGGAAGCCGAGATCGCCACCCTGCTCGGCCGCTCCGACCGCAGCATCCGCCGCGACTGGCAGAAGGCGCGGATGTTCCTGCTGGCGTCGCTGCAGGACACGTGAGCCGACGCGCCGCGCCGATCGTCGTGGATACATGGCTTTCGCAGGACGCGCCTCCCGATCCCTGTCATTTCGACCGAAGGGAGAAATCTCCTCCTTTCGCGCTCGGGATCTATTTCCGCGCCACGTGCCCGCGAACCGGATGGCGAGGTTTCTCCCTCCGGTCGAAACGACAGGTGGAGGTCGAAACGGCAAGGCGGACATGCCCCGCACTGCGCACGAGGACCGGAAGTGATCGCCGCGCTGCCCACGACACTTCAGTAGGCTGATGGACGCCGAACGCTGGCAACGCCTCTCCCCGCTGCTCGACGCCCTGCTCGAGCTCGACGAGGCGGCGCGCGCCAGCAGCCTCGCCTCGCTGCGCGAGGAAGACCCGCAGCTTGCCGACGACCTCGAGGAACTGCTCGCGCTGGAGGCCGTCAGCGAGGACTTCCTCGCCGAGCCGCTGATCGCGCCGCACCCGGGCGTGCAGGCCGGCGCCACCGTCGGCCCCTACGAACTCGAGCGCATGCTCGGCGAGGGCGGCATGGGCCAGGTGTGGCTGGCGCGCCGCGCCGACGGCCTGTACCAGCGCCGCGTGGCGCTGAAGCTGCTGCGCCCGGGCCTGGCCGATCCCAACCTGCGCCTGCGCTTCACCCGCGAGCGCCAGATCCTGGCGCGGCTGGAGCATCCGCACATCGCGCGCCTGCTCGACGCCGGCATCAGCAGCGACAACCAGCCCTACCTCGCGCTGGAGTTCGTCGAGGGCGAGCCGATCACCGACTGGTGCCGCGCGCGCGAGCCCGGCGTCGAGACCCGCGTGCGCCTGTTCCTGCAGGTCTGCGAGGCGGTCAGCCACGCCCACACCAACCTGATCGTGCACCGCGACCTCAAGCCGTCGAACATCCTGGTCACGCCGCTCGACGACGTGCGCCTGCTCGACTTCGGCATCGCCAAGCTGCTCGACACGCCCGAGCAGTCGCTCGACCACACCCGCACGGGCCTTCGCACCTTCACCCTGCACTACGCCGCGCCCGAGCAGATCCGCGGCGAGCCGGTCACGACCATGACCGACGTGTACTCGATGGGCGTGGTGCTGTTCGAGATCCTCGCCGGACGCAAGCCCTACCAGCTCAAGCGGCCGAGCGACGCGCAGTGGGAGGACGCGATCCTCCACGTCGATCCGCAGCGGCCGTCGCAGGTCCCGCAGCGCGATACCGACGGCGGCGGCGCGGCGGCGCGCAGGCGCGCGCGCGACATCGCCGGCGACCTCGACAACATCGTGCTCAAGGCGCTGTCGAAGAAGCCCGAGCACCGCTATCCGTCGGTCGAGGCGCTGGCGCTGGACCTGCAGCGCTGGCTCGACGGCAAGCCGGTGCACGCGCGACCGCAGAGCATGTCCTACCGCATCCGCAAGTACGTGCGCCGACATCGCTGGGCGCTGTCGACCGCGGCGGCGGTGTCGCTGGTGCTGGTCAGCGCACTCGGCATCGTCGCCTGGCAGGCGCGGCAGGCGGTGCAGGAATCGGCGCGCGCGCAGGCGATGCAGAACTTCGTCGTCGGCCTGTTCGAGACCGCCGGCGACGTGCCCGCCGGCGCCTCGGTCGACGTGCGCCAGCTGCTCGACGGCGGCGAGCGCCGCATCGACCAGGAGCTGGCGCACCAGCCCGTCGCCCGCGCCGAACTGTTGGGCGTGGTCGCGCGCCTGCGCGCGGGGCTGGGCGACTACGACGCGGCGCTGGCGCTGCTGCAGCGCCAGGCCGCGCTGGTGGACACGCTCGACAGCGTCCCGCCCAGCCTGCGCCTGCAGTCGACCACCGACCTGGGCCGCGTGCTGCGCCTGAAGGGCGACATCGACGGCTGCCTGGCGCGCATGCAACCGGTGCTGGCGCTGGCCCGGCGCAGCGAGAACCGCCTGCCGCTGCCGGTGTCCGCGTTCTACTCGCAGCTGGGCCGCTGCCAGGCCTCCGCGCGACGGCTCGACGACGCCCGCGTGCTGTACCTGCGCTCGCTGGCGCTGCGCCGCGACCCGCTGAAGGACGATCCGGGCATCGTCGAGAACCTCGCCGACCTGGCGGCCCTGCACGCCACCGCCGGCAACACCGCGCGCGCGCTGAGCGAAACGCGGGCCGCGCTGGCGCTGCTGCGCAGCAGTTCGGGCGAGCGGCACCCGCAGGCGATCGACCTGCTGCGCTCGCTGTGCTCGCTCGAGCGCGAGTCGAGCGACACCGCCGCCGCCGAGCGCGACTGCAGCCAGGCGCTGGCGCTGGCGATGAACCTGCGCGGCATGCACCACCACGCCACGATCGACGCGCGCCGGCAACTGGCGGCGGTGCACGTCGACCAGGGGCGCCTGGCCGAGGCCGAGGCCGAGTTCCGCGACACGCTGTCGTGGATGGTGGTGCGGCTGGGCGAACGCCACGTCGACGTGGCGCGCAGCCACAACAGCATCGGCATCGTCGCCTGGGAGCGCGGCGACGCCGAGGCCGCGCTGCGCGACCTGGAAACGGCGGTGGACATCTGGCGCGAGCACCGCAGCGAGACCCTGCTGGCCGGCGGCCTGTTCAACCGCGCCATGGTGCTGCACAGCGTCGGCCGCGACGACGAGGCGCTGCCGTTGCTGCAGGAGTCGCTGGCGCTGCGGCGCAAGGCCTTCGGCGAGCGCCACGGCCTGGCCGGCGACACTCTGCGCCTGATCGGCGAAGTCGAGGCCGACCTTGGCCGCGACACCGCCGCGTCCGCGCTGCGAGAGGCGCAGGCGCTCACGCGCGGCGACTACGGCGCGCAGCATTCGCATACGCGCCGCGCGGAGATCTCGCTGGCCCGGTACGAAGCCCTGCGCGGCGACCCCGCCGCGCTCACCCGGCTCGACGCGCTGGCCGAACTGCCGCAGCAGGAGCCGGAACTGCGCAAGGCCGGCTGGCTGGCGCGCGCCTACGCCGCCGACGTGCGCTGCCGCACGCCATCGGAGCGCAACCTGGCGCTGGCCAGCCTGCAGGCGCTCGCCGCGCAGGTGGAGCAGGCGCAGCCGGAAGGCGGCGCGCTGCCGCGCGAGATCATGGCCCTGCGCGAGGATTGCATGGCCGGCCGCAGCGGTGCGCGCGGATCAGATTCCGGACCGGCGGATCGTCGGTAGAAGCGGTTTCAGCCACGACAGGATTCCACCCGTCGAACGTCCGGTCGCGGCTGAAACCGCTCCTGCAAGACGACCTGTTCCGCGACCCCGACAACTCGTTCCGCCGCCCAAACGCCATCCCGGCGAAAGCCGGGATCCATCTTGATCCTGATTGTCGCTTTCCGCAGAAGGAACGGAGATCAACCGCAAAATGGATCCCGGCTTTCGCCGGGATGATGAGACCTTGGGCTGCAAGACTGAAAGTGGTTGACTCGAAAACGCCCTAGTCCAGCGGCAACGGCGGCTGCAGCAACTCGATCCGCCCCTCCCCGCGCGAAATCCGCTTGAACTCCGCGCGACTCACCGACACGTAGCGCTCGTTGCCGCCGATCTCGACCTGCGGCCCCTCGTGCACCGCATAGCCCTTGTCGTCGACGCGCACGGTCATCGTCGCCTTGCTGCCGCTGTGGCAGATGGTCTTGATCTCGCTCAGTTCGTCCGCCCAGGCCAGCAGGTACTGGCTGCCCTCGAACAGCTCGCCGCGGAAATCCGTGCGCAGGCCGTAGCACAGCACCGGCACGCGCAGCGCGTCGACCACTTCGCCCAGCTGCCAGACCTGCCCCTTGGTCAGGAACTGCGCCTCGTCCACCAGCACGCAATCGAGCCTGCCGCGCGCCTCGATGTCGCGCGCAACCAGCGCCTGCAGGTCGTCGCCGCGTTCGAAGGCGACGCCCTCGGCCTGCAGCCCGATCCGCGACGCCACCATGCCGCTGCCGGCGCGATGGTCCAGGCGCGGGGTGAGGATCAGCGTGCGCATGCCGCGCTCGCGGTAGTTGTGCGCCGACTGCAGCAGGGTCGTGGTCTTCCCGGCGTTCATCGCCGAGTAGTAGAAGTAGAGCTTGGCCATGGCGCCAGTTTATCGATCCGCCCCGGGGTTTGCCGTGGCGCGCCTTCAGGCGCTCCCACGGCAATCCCCGGACCTGCCGCGGCCTGTAGAATGACGCCGCTCCGCCATCGTCGTCCGCATGTCCCTCAACCCCCAACAACGCGCCGCCGTCGCGCACTGCGACGGCCCCCTGCTCGTGCTCGCCGGCGCCGGCAGCGGCAAGACGCGGGTGATCGTCGAGAAGATCGCGCACCTGATCCAGTCGGGCCGCTATCCGGCCAAACGCATCGCCGCGATCACCTTCACCAACAAGGCCGCCAAGGAGATGCGCGAGCGCGTGGCGCGGCGCATCCGCGGCGACGCCGCCGACGGCTTGACCATCTGCACCTTCCACGCGCTCGGGCTGAAGATCCTGCAGGTCGAGCACGAGAAGGCCGGCCTGCGCCGCGGCTTCTCGATCTTCGACAGCGACGACACCCTGGCCCAGCTCAAGGACCTGATGCCGGGCGCGAAGCCCGATGCCGTGCAGGCGATGCAGTCGCTGGTATCGAACATCAAGAACGCGGGGCATTCGCCGGACGAGGCGCAGGCCATCGCGCGCAGCGCGCGCGAGCACGAGGCCGCCTCGCTGTACGCGCGCTACCAGCAGCGCCTGTCCGCGTTCAACGCGGTCGATTTCGACGACCTGATCCGGCTGCCGGTGCAACTGCTGGAAACCGACGACGACGCCATCGCCGGCTGGCGCGAGCGCATCGGCTACCTGCTGGTGGACGAGTGCCAGGACACCAACGACGCGCAGTACCGCCTGCTCAAGGCGCTGGCCGGGCCGAAGGCGAACTTCACCTGCGTGGGCGACGACGACCAGAGCATCTACGCCTGGCGCGGCGCCAATCCCGAGAACCTCGTCCAGCTCGGCCAGGACTACCCGGCGCTGGAAGTGGTGAAGCTGGAGCAGAACTACCGCTGCTCCAACCGCGTGCTGCGCGCGGCCAACGCGCTGATCGCCAACAACCCGCACGAGCATCCGAAGACGCTGTGGAGCGCGCAGGCCGACGGCGAGCGCATCCGCATCTGGGAATGCCGCGACGCTGCACACGAGGCCGAGCGCGTCGCCGGCGAGATCCACTTCCTGCACACCGCGCGCGAAGCGCCGTGGAACGAGTTCTGCGTGCTGTTCCGCGGCAACCACCAGTCGCGTGCGCTGGAAAAGGCGATGCAGCTGCTGCGCATCCCCTACCACCTCTCGGGCGGCACCGCCTTCCTCGACCGCGGCGAAGTGAAGGACGCGCTGTCGTGGCTGCGCCTGGTCGCCAATCCCGACGACGACGCCGCCTTCCTGCGCGCGGTGCAGTCGCCCAGCCGCGGCGTCGGCGCGACCACGCTGGCGAAGCTGGCCGAGATGGCGCAGCACGCGCACCTGCCGCTGTCGCGCGCCGCCGAATCGATGGGCCTGCTCAAGCAGCTGCAGCCGCGCGCCGCCAACGCGCTCGGCGCGTTCACCGACGTCCTGCGCGGGCTGCGCGCCGATGCCGCCCGCCTGCCGTCGTCGGAGCTGGTGCGCAGGCTCAACGAGAAGTCGGGCCTGCTCGCCGCGCTGCGCGAGCAGTGCAAGACCGAGGAACTGTTCCGCATCCGCCGCGGCAACCTAGACGAACTGGCCGACTGGTTCGAGGGTGCGCGCGGCGCGGGACCCGGCGAACTCGCCGCGCAGCTCGCCCTGCTCTCGCACGCCGACAAGGGCGATCCCGGCGACCAGGTGCGACTGATGAGCCTGCACGCGGCCAAGGGCCTGGAGTTCCGCTACGTGTTCATCGTCGGCATGGACGACAACACCCTGCCGCACGAGGCCAGCCTCGACGAAGGCCGGCTCGACGAGGAACGCCGCCTGCTCTACGTCGGCATCACCCGCGCCAAGGAGCAGCTGTGGCTGTCGTACCCGCTGGAAGCGCAGCGCTGGGGCGCGAAGCTCCGGCTCGCGCCGAGCCGGTTCTTCGAGGAGTTGCCTGCCGCCGAGCTGCAGCGCGACGGCGCCGACCCGGTGGCCGATGCCGCGCGCAAGCAGGAACGCGCGACGGCGGGGTTCGCCTCGATCCGCGCGCTGCTGGGCGACTGACACCCGCCGCGGCACGCGGGCGGAAGGCCACCGCCAACCGGCATCCTGCCCACCCTCATCCTGCCGCCGTCACCCCATCCACCGTCATCCCATCCCGTCATCCCCGCGAAGGCGGGGATCCAGTGTCTTTTGCCGTTGGTTTGCAGGATCAAAGTCGCTGGATCCCCGCCTTCGCGGGGATGACGGCTTTTCCGGGGTTCTTCTGCCAGGAGAGAACACAACCCGGAAAAAGAAAAAGCTGTCATTTCGACCGCAGGGAGAAATCTCGTCTCCGTCGCAGGGAAAAGGAAGATTTCTCCCTGCGGTCGAAATGACAGGTTTGCTTTTCCGCATCCTGGACGACGCCGGCCCGGTCGCGCGGCCTCAGTCCTCGCCTTCCGCCAGCAGCCGCGCCAGCTGTTCGCGCAGCATGGCCACGTCCGCCTCCAGCGCTTCGACGCGCTCCACAAGCCCCGGCGCGGTAGCAGATCGCGCATCCGCCGCGGACGCGGCTTCGGCCTGCACGCCGACATCCCCGCACAGCAGGTGCGCGTAGCGATCCTCGCGCTGCCCCGCCGCGCGCGGCAGCAGCACCGCCAGCGCGGGCGAATGCTGCGCGAGGCGTTCGAGGTGGTGACGCACGTCCTCCGCGTCGGCGAAGGCGTGCAGGCGCTCGCTGCGCGCCAGCAGTTCGTGCAGCGTCTGCGCGCCGCGCAGCAACAGCAGGCCGAGCAGCGCCACCTGCGCCCGGGGCAGGCTGAAGCACGCGTCCGCACGATGCTCGTAGCGTTCGGCGCGCGAGGAGAACACCTGCTTCGCCAGCCCCTTGCGCTCCAGCTCGCGCAGCGCGTGGTGCACGGTGCCGGGATCGAGCGACAGCACCGGCTCGCGCGCGGTCTTCTGGTTGGCCGCGGCCTGCGCGGCGTTGACCGTCAGCGGATAGACGTCGGGCGTGGTCGCCTGCTTCTCGACCAGGCAACCCAGCACGCGCGCCTCGGCCGCGCTCAGCGGCAGGATCGTCGCATCCGCTTCCATCTCCATCCCTTCCATCGTCCGGTCGATCGGGCAGGATAGCCCACGCGCCGCGTCCGGCCGGCGGCGATGCGGAGCCGGCAACGCGGCTTCGCTACACTCCGGCCATCCCGAATCGATGGAACACGCCACATGCGCGCAATCGCACCCGCCGCGGCCCTGCTCGCCAGCGCCTTCGTCCTGGCCGCCTGCAAGCCGACATCGTTCACCGCGCCCGACGCCGCGAAGGCGGCCGCAACCGCTCCGACCGCCGCGCCTGCGAAGCCGGACGCGGCCGGCGCCGACGACAACCTCAACGCCGTGCTCTGGGTGCAGCGCTCGGCCGAATATCAGGCCAACGCGATCTCGCTCTTCCGCGCCGCCGCCGACCACCTCGACGCCGCGCTGGCGCAGGCGAACTGGGACGCGCTGGTGCCGGCCGAGCGCGAGCAGGCCGCGCCAGCCGCCGGCCTCGAGCCCGCGGTGATCATGGACATCGACGAAACCGTGCTCGACAACTCGCCCTACCAGGCGCGGCTGGTCGGCAACGGGCTCGAATACGACGAGGCCACCTGGGACCAGTGGGTCGCCGAGAAGAAGGCCAAGCCCGTGCCGGGCGTGCTGGAATTCGCCAAGGCGGCCGAGGCGAAAGGCGTAACCATCCTCTACCTGTCCAACCGCGCGGTGCACCTGCGCGAGGCCACCCTCGCCAACCTGCGCGAGGCCGGATTGCCGGTGAAGGACGACAGCGTGTTCCTCGGCCTCGGCACCCACGTCGAGGGCTGCGAGCAGAACGGCAGCGAGAAGCTGTGCCGACGCCGGCTGGCGGGCCGCGAATACCGCGTGCTGATGCAGTTCGGCGACCAGCTCGGCGATTTCGTCGAGGTCGTCGCCAACACGCCCGAGGCCCGCGCCGCGCTGCTGGAGGAGTACCGCGACTGGTTCGGCGAGCGCTGGTGGATGCTGGCGAACCCGAGCTACGGCTCCTGGGAGCCGGCCGTGTTCAACAACGCCTGGAGCGAGCCGCGGGAAGCGCGCAGGGCCATGAAGCGCGAAGCGCTTCTGGATGAAAAATGATCAATATCAATAATTTACACGAATCAATTTAAGGTATTGCATTAGATTCTAGCGCGCGCTAGTCTGACGCCCGCCACAACACAAGTCCTCCGGCCACGCCGGATTCAGCGGGAAACCATCGGTTTCCCGTTTTTTTCGCCTGTGTTTCCGGCCCACGGCTCTTGCCTCTTGCAGGAGCGGCGGGAGCCTTGCCCGACCCTAGGGTCAACCCCGGGTACCGGCACGCGCGGCGGCGACGTAGCGTGCGATTGTTGCAGGCGCGTTTCGCGCCGGCCTCGCGGAGGCGCGCCATGACGTCCATCCCGTCGTCCCCCATCGACGCGCTGCGCTCGCTGTTTCCGATGCTGGGTCGGGACGGCGGCCCCGGGAACCTGCCCGGACCGGGAGACACGCCCGGCGAGGGCATGGAGCTGGAGGATGGTCGGCCGCCGCGTCCTCCCGGCCCCCATTGGCCGACCGGCGACGCACGCGAGGCCCGGCCCGACGCGCCGCCCATGCGCGGCGAGGGCGCGCCACCGCTTTCGCAAGCGGACGCCGCGCGGCTCGCCGACACGCTGTCGACGGTGATGCGCCATGACCCGTCGCATCCGCTGTTCCGCGAACTGCAGCAGCTTCCGCCGGAAGCCTTGCGCCAGCTGGTGCAGTTCGTGACCCAGCATGCGGCGGTCGGTCGCGAACTCGCCGGCCAGGTGTCCGAACCGCTGGCCCAGGCCATGGCGCGCGTCGCGCCCGAGGCCCGCGACGCCCGGCAGCCACCGCCGTCGGACGCGCGCGGTTTCGCGGAGGCGACGCGCGCCCAGGCCGCCGGACAACAGATGGCATCCGATCGCGCGCCGATGGCGGCAGGACGCGAAACCTTCCCCCCGTCGCCCGGCCGCGCCGGCGAGGAAATCCGCGCCGCGGCGATGGCCGGCGCGTTCGAGGCGCGCACGCCGTCGGAATCCCGCCCCGTCTCGACCCTGCCGTTGGCGGCGCTGCTGGCGCGCGCGGACGGCGTGCTGTCCCCCGTCCCGGCGGGCGGCGCCCGGG
>JAFAEU010000059.1 GCA_023423855.1 Pseudomonadota bacterium
GCAGTGGCCGGAACTGGCGCACAGCGTGTTCGATCCGCAGCAGCTGGCGCGGTTCGAGTCTATGTACGACCCGGCCGATGCCTCGCACAAGCTCGGCCGCGAGAGCGAGACCGACGTGGCGATGTTCGGCCACTACATCCTCAACAACGTCAGCATCGGCTTCCGCACCTTCGCCGCGGGCCTGTTGGCGGGCGTGGGCACGGCCTTCGTGCTGGTGTTCAACGGCGTGGTGTTCGGCGTGGTCGCCGGGCACCTGCAGGCGATCGGCCACGGCGATCCGTTCTGGCGCTTCGTCGCCGGGCACTCGGCGCCGGAACTGACCGCGATCGTGATTGCCGGCGCCGCCGGACTGCGGCTCGGGCTGGCGCTGCTGGCGCCGGGGCGGCTGCGGCGCGTGGACGCGCTGGTCGAGGCCGGGCGCGTCGGCGCGCGGCTGTGCCTGGGGATCCTGGCGATGCTGGTGTTCGCGGCCTTCGTCGAGGCGTTCTGGTCGTCGACCGGCTCGATCCCGGCGGCGGTGAAGTACGGCGTCGGCGGGCTGCTGTGGGTGCTGGTGCTGGGGTGGTTGGTGTTTGGTGGCCGGGAAGGTGGCGCGGATGCAGCTTGATGCCGTCCGCGTCGAACTGCGCCCGCGCTCGCCCTGGGAAGCGGTGGAGCTGGGCATGGCGCTGGTGCGCCGCCACGCGCGCGCGATCTGGCGGCCGTGGGCGGCGCTCACGTTGCCGGCGTTCGCGCTGCTCAACGCGCTGGCGTGGGCGATCGACGCGCTGTGGCTGGCGGCGCTGGCGATGTGGTGGCTGCTGCCGTTGTTCGACCGCATCGTGCTGTTCGTGCTCTCGCGCGCCGTGTTCGGCGATGCACCGACGCTGCGCCAGGTGCTGGCCGCGCAGCGCAGCTGGAGCTGGCGCAGGATCGGCGGGCGACTGGGCTGGCGCCGCGCCAGCCCGTGGCGCTCGATCGCGATGCCGGTGGAGCTGCTCGAGGGCCTCGACGGTGAGGCGCTGCGCGCGCGCCGTCAGGTGGTGGTCGACGGCATCCAGGGACACGCCTTCCTGCTGGCGCTGGTGTGCCAGCTGTTCGTGGCAGCGCTGCTGGTGTCGCTGCTGTCGCTGGTGCTGATGTTCGTGCCGGGTGAGCTGCTGTCCGAGTCGGCGCGGGCGATGTGGGCGCTGGTCACCGAGGATCCGCCGCGCGGCGCGCAGCTCGCGCTCAACTTCGCGCTGTGGCTGGCGATGTCGGCGATCGAGCCGTTCTTCGTCGGCGCCGGCTTCGGCCTGTACCTCAACCGGCGCGTGCGGATCGAGGCCTGGGACATCGAGATCGCGCTGCGGCGGATGCGCGCGCGCATCGCGCAGTCGGCGACCGTGGCGCTGTCGCTGTTCGCGCTGTCGCTGATGCTGCTGTCGCCACCGGCCGCCGCGCAGGCCGGGCAGCGGATCCAGGACGAGCGCGCGCGCGCCGTGCAGATGTCGCCGAAGGTGGGCGAAGAGGCGACGCCGCCCGCGGAGGAAGCCTCGACCCTGGCGCGCGTGTTCGGCGAGGACGCGGTGGTCGACCACAAGCCGTTCCGGCAGGCGGTCAAGCGCGCCTACGAGGATCCGCTGCTCAACCGCAGCCGCACGCAGGCCGGATGGGAGCTGCGCAACAAGAAGGTGCCCGAACCACCGAAGGACATGCCGCCGTGGCTGCGGACGCTGATCAAGGTCCTCGCCCTGGCCGGCGAATACGGCCTGTGGCTGCTGCTGGGCGTGCTGCTGCTCGCGCTGGCGCTGACCGCGAAGCGCTGGTGGCCGTGGATGCGCGGGATCGGCGGCGGCGCCGCCGCGGAAAGCGAAATCGTGCAGACCGCCGCGGTGGAACCGGAAGAACTGCCCGAAGACCTCGCCGCCGAAGCGCGCCGGCTGTGGCGCGAGGGCCGGCCGCGGCGCGCGCTGGCGCTGCTGTACCGCGGCAGCGTCGAGGCGATGGCCGCGCGCATCGGCGTGGCGCTGGTGCCGGGCGCGACCGAGGCGCAATGCCTGCGCGCCTCGCGCCGCATGCCCGATGCCGACGACCGCGACGCGTTCGCGCGCATGGTCCGCGTCTGGCAATACGCGGCCTATGCGCGGCACCTGCCGGCGGACGACGAGTTCGAGTCGCTGCTCGGCGAACTCTCGCAGCGCTTCGGGTGGGCGCAATGACCGGGCGCGCGCGGACGATCGTGCTGGGCCTGCTCGGCCTGCTGTGCCTGGCGCTGTTCGCGGCCTGGTGGCACCACACCTACGTGCGCGTGGTGCGCACGGTCGCGCTGCCGCCCGGCGGCGAGGCGGCGTACAACCCGCTGTACGCGCTCAGGCGCGCGCTGCGCGTGGACGGCGTCGAGGTGGATTCGCGTCAGCGCCTGGACCTGGCGAAGACCACGCTCGGTCCGCGCGATACCGTGCTCGTGTCCGGCGATCCGCGCACGTTGAGCACGCGCGAGATCGACGACCTGCTGTACTGGGTCGGCGACGGCGGCCACCTGATCGTCACCACGCCGCGCGGCTGGCGCTTCTCCGACGCGCGGCCGTGGGAGCTGCTGCCGCAGCTCGGCCTCGCGCTCAAGCCCGGTTCCGGTGGCTGCGAGACGTTCATCGTGCCCGGCGAGTCGCGCCACGTGGAGTTCTGCAGCGGCACCCGCTTCACCCTGCAGGGCATCGATCCGCTGCTGTCCTGGGGCGATTTCGCGAACGGCTTCGTGTTCGCCCGCCAGCAGCGCGGCGACGGCATCGTCGACGTGCTGTCGTCGATCGACTTCATGCACAACGACGCGCTGGACGAAGGGCCGCACCTCGCGCTGGCGCGGCAGCTGCTCGACCCGAACTACGGCGAAGGCACGATCCACCTCGTCTATGCCGCCAACGTGCCGCCGCTGTGGCGCCTGCTGCTCGAGCACGCGTGGATGGCGTGGGCGCCGCTGCTGCTGGCGCTGCTGGCCTGGCTGTGGATGCGCGTGCAGCGCGTCGGCCCGGCGATGCCGGCGCCGCCGGAAGCGCGGCGCTCGCTGCTCGAACACGTGCAGGCCAGCGGCGAGCATCTGCGCCGCCATGGGCTGAGTGCGATGCTGCACGCCGCGGTGCGCGACGCCTTCCTCGCGCGCCTGCGCCGCCGCGACCCGCTGGCCGCGGCGCTCGAAGGCGTGGCGCAGGCCGAGGCCATTGCCGCGCGCACCGGCCTGCCCGCCCCCGACATCGAACACGCCCTGCGTTCCCCGCGTCCCCGCGACGGCCAGGATTTCCGCCTGCGCGTCGCCCGACTCATCGAGATGAGAAAACGACTATGACCGACTCCCCTTCTGCTCCCGCGCCGATCACCGGCGACGCCCTGGCCGAACGCGTCGCCCGCGTCCGCGACGAAGTCTCCAAGGCCTTCATCGGCCAGGCCGACGTGCTCGACCAGATCCTGGTCGCGCTGCTCGCCGGCGGCCATGTCCTGATCGAGGGCGTGCCGGGTCTGGGCAAGACCCTGCTGGTGCGGGCGCTGTCGCGGGCGCTGGGCTGCGGGTTCGCGCGCGTGCAGTTCACGCCCGACCTGATGCCGAGCGACGTCAGCGGCCATGCGGTCTGGGACGCGCGCAGCGAGACCTTCAGCGTGCGCCGCGGCCCGATCTTCACCAACCTGCTGCTCGCCGACGAGATCAACCGCGCGCCGGCGAAGACGCAGTCCGCGCTGCTCGAAGCGATGCAGGAGCTGCAGGTGACGATCGAAGGCCAGGGCTTCGCGCTGCCGCCGCCGTTCATGACGCTCGCCACGCAGAACCCGGTGGAGCAGGAGGGCACCTATCCGCTGCCCGAGGCGCAGCTCGACCGCTTCCTGCTCAAGGTGCTGATCGACTATCCCGCACATGCCGACGAGGTGGCGATGGTGACCGCGATCAGCGAGGGCAGCGTCGCCGCCGGCTTCGACCTGTCGCAGGTGGCGCAGGTGCTCGACGCCGGCGAGATCGTCGCGCTGCAGCAGGGCACCGCGATGACCACGCTGGACGCGGCGGTGATCGACTACGCGGTGCGCATCGCCGCGGCGACGCGGACATGGCCCGGCATCGCGCTCGGCGCCGGGCCGCGCGGCAGCCTCGCGCTGGTGCGCACGGCACGCGCGCAGGCGGTGCTGTCAGGCCGCGATTTCGTCACGCCTGACGACGTGCGCGAAGTGGCGAAGCCGGCGCTGCGGCACCGCATCGCGCTGGCGCCGGAGCTGCAGATCGAGGGCCAGGACGCCGACCAGGTGCTGCACGCGCTGCTGGCC
>JAFAEU010000120.1 GCA_023423855.1 Pseudomonadota bacterium
GGCTCCAGCCGGTCAGGCCGAACAGGGATTCCGGCGCCAGCCACGACTGGCCCCACGGCCCCGACTGCAGCCACGCCTGCCCGGGTTCAAGCATCGGCGGCAGCGTCACCCAGGCCCAGGCGCCGAAGCCCGCCAGCACGCCCAGCACCGCCGCGCGCGCCGGCGTCTGTGGGCGCCACACCGCGAACGCCAGCGCCGGTGCCAGCGTCGCCAGCGCCGAGAACGACACCGCGCCGACGTCGGCCAGCGCCTCGTTGCCGCCGACCAGGCGGCTGTAGGCCCAGCCCAGCAGCATGATCCCGACGATGCCGCCGCGGCGCAGCGACAGCAATGCGCCGCGATGGTCGTCGGCCTGCCCGCGCGACCACGCCCCGCGCAGCAGGCCGGGCGCGAACCAGTGGTTGCCGATCATCAGGCTCAGGGTGAGCGTGCTGACGATGACCATGCCGGTGGCCGCACTGAGGCCGCCGAGGAACACCAGCAGCGCGATGCCGTCGTTGCCCGCGGCCAGCGGCAGCGCCAGTGCGTACATGTCCGAGGGCACGCGATCGCCAAGCAGTTCCGCGCCCGCGCGCGCCAGCGGCAGCCCGGGGATCGCGATCAGCAGCAGGTACAGCGGGAACAGCCAGCGTGCGGTGCGGATGTCGCGATCGTCGCGGCACTCGACCACGCCGACGTGGAACTGGTGCGGCATGATGAACATCGCCAGCGCGCCCAGCAGCACCAGCGGCATGAAGCCGCCGGCGGAGGTCGCCACGGGCGGTGGCGCGTCGATCACCGGCAGCCCCTTCAGCCCGAACCAGACGAATGCGCCCAGCGCCAGCATCGCCACCAGCTTGAACAGCGATTCGAACGCGATCGCCAGCACCAGCCCCGGATTGTGCTCGGTGGCGCTGGCGCGGCGGGTGCCGAACAGCATCGCGAACAGCGCCATCGCCAGCGCCACGTAGAACGCGCCGTCGCGCCACGGCGGCGGCGGCGCGTCGCCCGCGTGCACGGCGCCGGCGGTCAGCGTGGCGAAGCTCTGGGTGATCGCCTGCAGCTGCAGCGCGATGTACGGGATCAGCCCGAGCGCGGCGACCAGGGTCACCGTCGCGGCCAGCCACGGGTCCTTGCCCAGCCGGGTGGCGATCAGGTCCGCCAGCGAGGTGGCGTTGCTTTCGCGCGCCAGCCGCACCAGCCGGATCATGAAGAACACGGCCAGGGCGTAGAACGCGATCGCGCCGACGAAGGTCGGCGGCAGCGGCCAGCCGTAACGCGCGGCCTGGGTGACCGTGCCGTAGAAGGTCCACGAGGTGCAGTGCACCGCCAGCGACAGCGCGTAGACGTGCCGCCAGTGGCGCCCCAGCACGCCGGAATGGCGCTCGGCGTAGACCGCGGTGGCGAACAGCAGCGCCAGCCACAGCGCGGCCGCGGCGACGACGGCGCCGATGCTCAGCATCGCGGCCGGCCCTGCCCTTGCGCCCTCATGTCGCCCGTCGCCGCTGCGTCGTCATCTTGGCGAGCATAGGGAAGCGCCGGGCAACTGTCATACGGCGACTGCCTTGCCGTCGGCTGGCCCCCACCCCAGCCCTCCCCCGCACGCGGGGGAGGGGGCCAAAAGCGAAGCGGCTGCTCTTGCTCCCTCCCCCGCGTGCGGGGGAGGGTTGAGGTGGGGGCAAGTCAGCGACAGCCACCCATCAGCAAACCGGCAAACGCCCGGCTTGAAGCACCCGCTCAGAAATCGTAGCGGGCGGTGAGGCTGTACTGGCGCGGCGGGCCGTAAAAGCCGGTCAGGATCCCCAGCGCAGCGATGTTGTATCCGGTCGTGCGGTATTCCTTGTCGGCCAGGTTCGTGCCCTGCAGCGAGAACGACCAAGAGTCGTTCGCGCGCCAGATCACGCCGGCGTTGACCAGCCCGTAGCCGTCCTGCTTGATGTCCTCGGACAGGTCGGTGGTCGGGTAGACCTCGCTCTGGTAGGCGTAGCTGACGCGGGCCGAGAGGTTGCCGCCGTTGGCCAGGTCGGTGCGCCATTCGACGTTCACCGCGCCGGAGAATTCAGGCGCATTGGTGAACACCTGGCTGTCGGCGACGTTCGTGCCGCGCTGATGAACTCGTCGTACTTGGCGTCGAGCCACGCGAGGTTGCCGCTGATCAGCCAGTGCTCGGTCGGCAGCCACTGGTATTCCACCTCGACGCCGTTCACCGTGCCCTTGCCGGCGTTGGTGAAGTCGCCGAGGAAGGCATCGTCCACGCCGTCGCCGTTCGAATCGTATCCGGTGAACACCGACAGCTGGATGTCGTCGTACTTGTTGTGGAACGCGGCGAGGTTCAGGAACAGGCGCTGGTCCAGCAGGCCCAGCTTGGCGCCGATCTCGAAGCTGTCGACCGACTCGTCGTCGAACGGCAGCAGCGTGTGCGGCACCGCGCTGTTGGCGCGGATGTTGTAGCCGCCCGACTTGAAGCCACGCGAGGCCAGGCCGTAGACCAGCACGTCGTCATTCACCTGGTAGCCTAGCGAGATCTTCGGCGAGACGTTGCTGAAGTTGACGGTCTTGTCGAAATCCGCCGGGACGGCGATCACCGTGTCGAAGTCCGCGCTCGAATACGCGCGGTTCAGCACGACCGCGTGCTTGTCCTCGTCGGTGTAGCGCGCGCCGACGTCGAGCTTGAACCTGTCGGTCAGGTCGATCGTCCAGTCGGTGTAGAGCGACAGGCTTTCGGTGTAGACCGTGCCACGGGTGTCGCCGAACGAGGCATTCAGGAAGTTGTTCAGCACCTGCCCGCCGGCCTCGCCGTCGAAGGCGTAGAGGCCGACCACGCCGCGCACGCGCCCGCCGGCGTCGTAGTTGACCTGGAACTCGTTGCTGACCTGTTCGTCGCTGTAGAACGCGAGCACGTCGACGATGCGGTTGGGCAGCATGTCGAAGTCGATGTTGGTCTCGGTGTCGGACTCGCGCTTGGCGACCACGTACTTCAGCGCCCAGTCCTCGTTCACGCGCCAGTTGACGGTCGCGGACATGCCGAGCATCGAGGTGTCGTTGACGTTGGGCATGCCGCTGCGGATGTCGTAGCGGTTGTCCAGCGGCTGCTGACCGAAGCCGCGGCCCGGGTCGATGACGTAGTCCAGCGGGTTGGGGGCGAGCATCTTGCCGCCGCGCACGCCGGACTGGTCGTCCATCCAGTCGATCGCGAACTGGATGTCGAGGTCGTCGTTGACGTAGGCGCCGAGTTGGGCGCGCGCCGCCAGGATCTCCTTGTCGCTGACCTGCTGGCCGCTGTGCAGGTTCTCGCCGTAGCCGTCGCGGTTGAGGCTGGCCACCGACACCCGGGCGCGCAGCGCTTCGCTGCCGCCGATCGGCCCGCCGATCGCGGCCTTCACGTCGAGCTGGCTGTGGTTGCCGACCGTGACCGAGGCGAAGCCGTCGGTCTGCTTCGGCAGGCCGCGCGAGATGTACTTGATCGCGCCGCCGATGGTGTTCTTGCCGTACAGCGTGCCCTGCGGGCCGCGCAGCACCTCGATCCGCTCGACGTCGAACACGTCGAGCAGCGCGCCCTGCGGGCGGGCGATGTAGACGTCGTCGAGGTAGATGCCCACGCCCGGGTCCACGCCCCACAGCGGATCGGCCTGGCCGATGCCGCGGATGTAGGCGGTCACCGTGCTGCTGGAGCCGCGCGCCGCGTAGACCGTCAGGTTCGGCACCTGGGCGCCGAGGTCGCCGAGGTCCTGGACGTTGAGCTTCTCCAGCGTTTCGGGGGTGAACGCCGTCACCGCCACCGGCACCTCCTGCAGCGTCTCCTCGCGCTTGCGCGCGGTGACGGTGATCGTGTCGAGGCTGGTCGTGCTGGACGGATTCGCCGGCGCCGGCTCGGACGCGTCCTGCGCGAACGCGGCGGGCGCGGCCATGCCCAGGGCAATGGCCAGGCTCAGGCTGCTGTATTTCAGGTTGCGGTGCTTCATCGACGGCCCCTCCCACGGGATGCATGGCGCGTGGCCGGCTGGCCACATGGCAAGGGAGGTTAAGGAGTCGTCAAACCGGGCGGCATCGTACCTTCGGACAATGGGCCGCCGCCGCCGCCGTCCGGACACTGTCCGCCGGTTTCGGGCGCCGACGCGCCGAAGGGCTCGTGAATGGATTTCCTGATCGTCCTGGCGGCGCTGTGCTTCCTGATGTTCGTCGCCTACCGCGGCTACAGCGTGATCCTGTTCGCGCCGATCGCGGCCCTGGGCGCGGTGCTGCTGACCGATCCGACGCTCGTGGCGCCGATGTTCACCGGCCTGTTCATGGACAAGATGGTCGGCTTCCTGAAGCTGTACTTCCCGG
>JAFAEU010000171.1 GCA_023423855.1 Pseudomonadota bacterium
GTGATGCGCTTCTGCCAGGCGCTGATGCTGGAGCTGTACCGCCACCTGGGCCCGGACACCGACGTGCCGGCCGGCGACATCGGCGTGGGCGCGCGCGAGGTCGGCTACATGGCCGGGATGATGAAGAAGCTCTCCAATCACGCCGGCAGCGTGTTCACCGGCAAGGGCCTGTCCTACGGCGGCAGCCTGATGCGGCCGGAGGCCACCGGCTACGGCACGGTCTACTTCGTCGAACAGATGCTGCACCACGCCCGCCGCGAGACCCAGGGCGCGAAGGTGCTGATCTCCGGCTCGGGCAACGTGGCCCAGTACGCCGCGGCCAAGGCGCACGAACTCGGCGGCCGCGTGCTGACCTTCAGCGACTCCGACGGCACGCTTCATGCGCGCGACGGCTTCGACGAGGAGGCGATTGCGCAGGTCGCCGCGCTGAAGAACGAGCGCCGCGGCCGCCTCGCCGAGCTCGGCGACGACCCTCGCTACGACTACCTGCCCGGCAAGCGCCCCTGGCACATTCCCGCGGAGATCGCCCTACCCTGCGCCACCCAGAACGAGTTGGACGGCGAGGACGCGCGCACCCTGGTGAACAACGGCGTGGTCTGCGTGGCCGAGGGCGCGAACATGCCCTCGACGCTGGAGGCGGTGGACGTGTTCCTCGACGCCGGCACCCTGTATGCCCCGGGCAAGGCCTCCAACGCCGGCGGCGTGGCGACCTCGGGCCTGGAGATGAGCCAGAACGCGCTGCGCCTGTCCTGGCACCACGCCGAGGTCGACGAGCGCCTGCACGCGATCATGAAGGACATCCACGGCAACTGCGTGCGCCACGGCGCGCGCAAGGACGGCAGCATCAACTACGTCGATGGCGCCAACATCGCCGGCTTCGTCAAGGTCGCCGACGCGATGCTGGCGCAGGGTGTGTACTGAGACGCCGTCGCGCGGTGTTCCAGGTCGCGCAACCGCCTTGATGTGTCATCTCGAACGCAGTGAGAGATCTCCTCCCGGTCGCTTCGTCAGCGGAAGGGCAGATCTCTCACTGCGTTCGAGATGACAGCGGGGATCGGGGTGCAGGGGATTGCCCCCTCACCCCTGCGCTCCGAACAGCCACGGCTGCGCCGCGCGGTGGCGCGATTCGAAGGCGGCGATGGCCTCACTTTCCTGCAGGGTCAGGCCGATGTCGTCGAGGCCGTTGAGCAGGCAGTGCTTGCGGAAGGCGTCGACCTCGAACGCGTACTGCACGCCGTCGGGCCGGGTGACGGTCTGCGTGGCGAGGTCCACGGTCAGCGCGTAGCCCTCGGTCGCCTCGCACTGCCCGAACAGCGCGTCGACTTCCGCGTCGCGCAGCACGATCGGCAGCAGGCCGTTCTTGAAGCTGTTGTTGTAGAAGATGTCGGCGAAGCTCGGCGCGATCACGGCGCGGAAGCCGTGCTCGTCCAGCGCCCAGGGCGCGTGCTCGCGCGAGGAGCCGCAGCCGAAGTTCTCGCGCGCCAGCAGCACGCTGGCGCCGGCGTAGCGCGGGAAGTTCAGCACGAAGTCCGGGTTGAGCGGACGCAGGCTGTTGTCCTGGCCCGGCTCGCCGACGTCGAGGTAGCGCCACTCGTCGAACAGGTTGGGGCCGAAGCCGCTGCGCCGGATCGACTTGAGGAACTGCTTGGGGATGATCTGGTCGGTGTCGACGTTGGCGCGGTCGAGGGGGGCGACGAGGCCGGTGTGGGTGGTGAAGGCTTTCATCGGCGTCTCCTCAGGCCTGCATCATGTCGCGCACGTCGACGAAGTGTCCCGCCACCGCCGCCGCCGCCGCCATCGCCGGACTGACGAGATGGGTGCGCCCGCCGGCGCCCTGGCGGCCTTCGAAGTTGCGGTTGGACGTGGACGCGCAGTGTTCGCCGCTGCCGAGCTTGTCGGGGTTCATCGCCAGGCACATCGAGCAGCCGGGCTCGCGCCATTCGAAGCCGGCGTCGAGGAAGACCTTGTCGAGGCCCTCGGCCTCGGCCTGCGCCTTGACCAGGCCCGAGCCGGGCACCACCAGCGCCTGCTTCACGCTCGAGGCGACCTTGCGGCCCTTCGCGACTTCCGCCGCCGCGCGCAGGTCCTCGATCCGCGAGTTGGTGCAGGAGCCGATGAACACGCGGTCGAGCTTGATGGTCGTGATCGGCTGGTTGGCTTCGAGGCCCATGTATTTGAGCGCGCGCTGGATCGAATCCTTGCGCACCGGATCGGCCTCGCGATCGGGATCGGGCACGTTCTGGTCCACCGCCAGCACCATCTCGGGCGAGGTGCCCCAGCTGACCTGCGGCCGGATGTCTTCCGCGCGCAGTTCGACCACGGTGTCGAAGTGCGCGTCCCCGTCGGACACCAGGTCCTGCCACGCGGCCACGGCCGCGTCCCAGTCGGCGCCCTTGGGCGCGAACGGGCGGCCCTTCACGTACTCGATCGTCTTGTCGTCGACCGCGACCATGCCCACGCGCGCGCCGGCCTCGATCGACATGTTGCAGATCGTCATGCGGCCTTCGACCGACAGCGCGCGGATCGCGCTGCCGCCGAACTCCAGCGCGTGGCCGTTGCCGCCGGCGGTGCCGATCCTGCCGATCACCGCCAGCACGATGTCCTTGGCGGTGACGCCGAACGGCAGCTCGCCGTCCACGCGCACCAGCATGTTCTTCATCTTCTTGGCGACCAGGCACTGCGTCGCCAGCACGTGCTCGACCTCCGAGGTGCCGATGCCGTGCGCCAGCGCGCCGAAGGCGCCGTGGGTGGAGGTGTGCGAGTCACCGCAGACCACGGTCATGCCCGGCAGGGTCGCGCCCTGCTCCGGGCCGACGACGTGGACGATGCCCTGGCGCACGTCGTTCATCTTGAACTCGAGGATGCCGAAGTCGTCGCAGTTCTCGTCCAGCGTTTCCACCTGCAGGCGCGAGACTTCGTCGACGATGGCGTCCAGCCCGCCCTGGCGCTCGGCGCGGGTGGTGGGCACGTTGTGGTCCGGGGTCGCGATGTTGGCGTCCACGCGCCAGGGCCTGCGGCCGGCCAGGCGCAGGCCTTCAAAGGCCTGCGGCGATGTCACCTCATGCAGGATGTGGCGGTCGATGTAGATCAGCGAGGAGCCGTCGTCGCGGCGCTTGACCTCGTGCATCTCCCACAGCTTGTCGTAGAGGGTCTTGCCGGACATGGACGCTGCCTCGATTGCGTTCTGGCGATGGAGGCGGGAAGCCAGGACAACCACTCGTGTCGTCATCCCGGCGAAAGCCGGGATCCATCTTGCCCTTGCCTCGGAAGGCAAAAGGCCAATGGATCCCGGCTCTCGCCGGGATGACGGCACAGGCGGGTTGCCCGAACCGTCCCAGGCCACCGGGGCTGGAAACCCGATGCTAGGCAGTTGCACTCCATAAAACAAATTCATATTTTTCATTCATCGAATAACCAATGAGAATGAAATGGACCTCGCCAGCCTCGAAGCCTTCCTGGCGGTCGCCGACAGCGGCGGCTTCTCGGCCGCCGGCGAGCGCCTGCACCTGACCCAGCCGGCGGTCAGCAAGCGCATCGCGGCGCTGGAGGCCCAGCTCGACCGGCGGCTGTTCGACCGCATCGGCCGCGAGGTGGCGCTGACCGAGGCCGGGCAGGCCTTGCTGCCGCGCGCCCGGCGCATCCTCGCCGAACTGGAGGACACCCGCCGCGCGCTCGGCAACCTCGACGCCGAGGTCGGCGGCCGGCTGAACTTCGCCACCAGCCACCACATCGGCCTGCACCGGCTGCCGCCGCTGCTGCGCCGCTTCGGCCAGACCCACCCGCAGGCGGCGCTCGACCTGCGCTTCCTCGACTCGGAGCAGGCCTGGGCCGAGGTGCTGCACGGGCGGCTGGAGCTGGCGATCACCACGCTCGGCCCCGCCGCGGCACCGCTGCGCACGGTGCCGGTCTGGGACGACCCGCTGGAGTTCGTGGTCGCCCCGGACCATCCGCTGGCCGGGCGCGGGGACGTGACCCTGGGCGACATCGCCGCGCATCCGGCGGTGCTGCCGGACGCCAACACCTTCACCCACCGCATCGTCGCCGAACGCTTCGCCGCCGAAGGCCTGGCGCCGGGGCTGCGCATGACCACCAACAGCCTGGAGACGCTGAAGATGCTGGCGAGCGTCGGCCTGGCCTGGAGCGTGCTGCCGCACACGATGCTCGACGCGCAGACCGTCGTCCTGCGCGTGCCCGGCGTGGCGCTGCGGCGCCAGCTGGGCTACGTCACCCATGCCGGGCGCACGCTGTCCAACGTGGCGCGCGCGTTCATGGCGCTGCTCGACGAGGCCGCCACCGGCGGCGGGTGACTCAGCCCGCGACCGGCTCCGGGCGCGGCTCGTCGCGCCGCACCTTGAACCACGCCGCGTACAGCGCCGGCAGGAACAGCAGCGTCAGTGCCGTCGCCACGATCAGGCCGCCCATGATCGCGACGGCCATCGGGCCGAAGAAGGCGCTGCGCGAGAGCGGGATCATCGCCAGCACCGCGGCCAGTGCGGTCAGCACGATCGGGCGGAAGCGGCGTACGGTGGCGTCGATCACCGCGTCCCAGCGCGGATGGCCGGCGGCGATGTCCTGTTCGATCTGATCCACCAGGATCACCGAGTTGCGCATGATCATGCCGGCCAGCGCGATGGTGCCCAGCATCGCCACGAAGCCGAACGGCACGCGGAACACGAGCAGGAACAGCGTCACCCCGATCAAGCCGAGGGGTGCCGTCAGGAACACCAGCAGCGAGCGCGAGGCACTGCGCAGCTGGATCATCAGCAGGGTGAACACCACCACCACGAACAATGGCACGCCGGCCTTCACCGAGTTGCCGCCACGGGCCGAATCCTCGACCGTGCCGCCGACCTCCAGCAGGTAGCCAGACGGCAGCTTCGCGCGCACCTCATCGAGCGTGGGCAGGATCTGCGCGACCACCGATGCCGGCTGCTCCTTGCCGTACACATCCGCGCGCACCGTCACCGTCGGCAGGCGGTTGCGGTGCCAGACGATGCCTTCCTCGAAGCCGTGTTGCAGGGTTGCGATCTGCGACACCGGCACGCTGCGGCCATGGCTGGTGGGCACCGCGAGCGAGCCCAGCAGCGAGAGCTGCGCACGCTCGCGCTCGGGGCCGCGCAGCAGCATCTGGATCAGTTCGTTGTCCTCCTGGAAGGTGCTGACCTGGATGCCGGACAGCGAGCTTTGCAGGAACTGCGCGAGCTGCGCCGAGCTGACCCCGAGGGCGCGCGCGCGTTCCTGGTCGAGCACCAGCCGCACCACCTTGCTGGGCTCTTCCCAGTCCAGGTTGACGTTGGCCACGTGCGGGTTCGCGCGCACCTTCTCCGCCACCTCGCGCGCCAGTGCGCGGGTCACGTCGATGTGCTCGCCCGAGACGCGGAACTGCACCGGATAGCCGACCGGCGGCCCGTTCTCCAGCCGCGTGACGCGGCCGCGCAGGTCGGCGACCTCATTGGCGAACAGCTCGATCAGCGCCGCGCGCACGGTTTCGCGCGCGGCAAGGTCGCGGGTCAACACGACGAACTGGGCAAAGCTCGCCTGCGGCAGCTGCTGGTCCAGCGGCAGGTAGAAGCGCGGCGAGCCGGTGCCGACGTAGGCGACGTAGTTCTCGATCCCGTCCATGCCCTCGAGGCGCTGCTCCAGGCGCTCGACCTGCGCCTGCGTGGCGCGCAGCGAGGCGCCTTCGGCCAGCTTGAGATCGAGCAGCAGCTCGGGCCGGGTCGAAGACGGGAAGAACTGCTGCGGCACGAAACGGAACAGCGCCACCGCAGCGACCAGCAGCACCAGCGTGGCGCCGATCACCCACCAGCGTCGCCGCATGCTGGCGTCGAGCAGGTGCCGGAAGCCACGGTAGAAGCGGCTCTGGTAGGGATCGTGCAGGGCACCGGCATCGGACGCGTGGCGCGGCTCGGGCAGCAGCTTGTGGCCCAGATACGGCACGAACACCACCGCCGCCAGCCAGCTCACCAGCAGCGCGATCGTCACCACCTCGAAGATCGAGCGGGTGTACTCGCCGGTGCTCGATGCGGCGGTGGCGATCGGCAGGAAACCGGCGGCGGTGATCAGGGTGCCGGTCAGCATCGGGAAGGCGGTGCTGGTCCAGGCGAAACTGGCCGCGCGCACCCGGTCGAAGCCCTGCTCCATCTTCACCGCCATCATCTCCACCGCGATGATCGCATCGTCCACCAGCAGGCCCAACGCCAGCACCAGCGCGCCGAGCGAGATCTTGTGCAGGCCGATGCCGAACCAGTACATCGCACCGAACGTCATCGCCAGCACCAGCGGAATCGACAACGCCACCACGAGCCCGGTGCGGAAGCCGAGCGAGAAGAAGCTGACCACCAGCACGATGGCCACGGCCTCGGCCAGCACCTTGACGAACTC
>JAFAEU010000192.1 GCA_023423855.1 Pseudomonadota bacterium
GCCAAGATCCTGGCGCCGCTGGACGACGCGTCCCCGAAGCGCGCGACGGCCGCGGAGCCGGTACGACTTCCCGGCCCCGGAACAATCGCGAACGCCGTCCGGTATTTGCCTGCCGCATCCCGCACTTCTCCGCCGCGCGGCAATCCCTCTGCTAGGCTTGCCGCATGACCGACACGCTCGCGACGTCGCATCCTGCGAACACCCCCAGCCTCCTGGCGAAACGCTTCCGCGGCTACCTGCCCGTGGTCGTCGACGTCGAGACCGGCGGCTTCGACTGGAACCGCCATGCGCTGCTCGAGATCGCGGTCGTGCCGATCGACGTCGGCGACGACAACGCCCTGGTGCTCGGCGAATCGGCGAGCGCGCACGTCGTGCCGGCGCCCGGCACCGACATCGACCCGCAGTCGCTGGAAGTGACCGGGATCGACCTCGACCATCCGTTCCGCTTCGCCAAGCCCGAGCGCGAGGCACTGGAGCACGTGTTCGCCGCGGTGCGCGCCGCGGTGAAGAAGCACGGCTGCCAGCGCGCGATCCTGGTCGGCCACAACGCGCACTTCGACCTGAACTTCGTCAACGCCGCGGTCGCGCGCAGCGGGCACAAGCGCAATCCGTTCCACCCGTTCAGCGTGTTCGACACGGTCACGCTGGCCGGCGTCGCCTACGGGCAGACGGTGCTCGCGCGCGCGGTGCAGGCCGCGGGCTTCCAGTGGGACAGCGCCAGCGCGCATTCGGCGCTGTATGACGCCGAGCAGACCGCCAGGCTGTTCTGCACCGTCGTCAACGCCTGGCCCGCACCGAACCGCGCCTGACCGCGGATCCCGGCTGCAGCGCACGATGCGAACACCGCCGGTGTCCGCGCGCGCGTGCGGCGCCTCGACCTGGACTGAACATCGCCTGTGTTCCACTGCCCTCGTCCGCAACGAGGAGACCAGTGCGATGCCGATCACCCGCGCGAAGGCAACCCAACTGCTCAACCAGAAGGAAATGGCGCTGTACGACGACAGCAGGATCAACGGCCTGCGGCAGCTCGATGCGAAAGCGCTGGCATCGCGCGTCACCCGCGCACGCACCGCGCGCGAACGTGCGCGCGACCTCGTGCAGAAGCACAAGCTGGCCTCGCGCGGGCGCACCGGCAGCAAGCGCGGCCGCAGCGGTGCTGCCAACCAGCGCAGCAAGGACAAGGCCGAGCTGCTGGCGGACATCCTCAAGCGCTTCGAGACCCGCCTGCGCGAGGTGGAACGCGAGGCGAAGGCCGCCGCGACGGGCAACGGCAAACCTGCCGCGAAACGCGCGAAGGCTCCCGCAACGAAGCGGACGGCCACGCGCGGAAAGACCGCGACGAAGCGGTCAACGACCAGCCGGGCTGCACGCCGCGCCGGCGAGGACAAGGCGCCCCGCGCAGCGGCCACGAAGCGCGCAGGCGCGCGCAAGGCCACGTCCGCGAAGACATCCGCCGGCAAGCCTGCCCGCAAGGCCGCACGCAAGCGCCGCATCACGCCGGAACAGGCGCTGGCGCAGACCCGCGCCCTGCTCGAAGCCAAGCAGGCACGCGAACTCGAACCCAGGCCATGGGAGGCCACGCCGGGCAACGAACCGGGCGCGGGCGCGGGCGCGCCGGGCTACCAGTCCGACAGCGCCGCGCGCCGCGCGAAGCGACTGCACGCGGCGGAGGCGCGGATTCCTGCGATCCAGGGCAGCATCAGCACCCGCGACCGCATCAACCAGGGCAAGCGCGATCATCGCGGGCAGGACGAGGACTGAACCACTCGTGGCGACGCCGCGATGCAACGGATCGCGTCAGCCCGGCGTCGCCAGCTTCAACCCCACGATTCCGGCCACGATCAGCCCCAGACTGATCAGTCGACCGGCGTTCGCCGGCTCCTGCAGCAGCACGATGCCGAGGATCGCGGTGCCGACCGCGCCCACGCCCACCCAGACCGCGTAGGCGGTGCCCACCGGCAGCGACTTCATCGCGATGCCCAGCAGCGACAGGCTGACGACCATCGCCGCGACGGTGCCGAGCGTCGGCCACAGGCGGGTGAAACCTTCGGTGTACTTCAGGCCGATCGCCCAGCCGATCTCGAACAGGCCGGCGAGCACGAGAATGATCCAGGACATGGTCATGACCTCCATCGTCGATGGGGTCGTCCCCGGATGCATGCGAGGCGCGGGGTCGTCCCCGCACGGAATCATTGTCCCACGCTCGCCTGACCCGAGCGTAACCCGGCGACTCAACCGGCGCCGTTGCGCTGTGCACGCGCTAGGCGATACGCGCACACCAGCACCCAGCCCACCAGCAGGAAGAACAGCGGTGCCCGGAACGCCTGCCACGCCGACGGCAGCAGCGCCGCGGCGCCGACCAGCCCCAGCAGCGCGCGCCAGCGTCCGCCCTGCGCTCCCGGTGCGAACGAGTGCAGGAACAGCGACAGCAGCAGCAGGCAGGCGCCCGCCAGCCCCAGCCAGTCCTGCCACTGCAGCGAGTCCAGCATCGCCATCGCCTTCCTCCGTCCTCTAGCCCATCCGCTGGCGCACCGCCTCGAACAGCGTCACGCCCGCGGCCACGGATACGTTCAGACTCTCCACGCCCGGCGAAGTTTCCACGCCCGGCATCGGGATCGACACCAGTTGGTCGCAGTGTTCACGGGTCAGCCGGCGCAGGCCGTCGGCCTCACCGCCCAGCACCAGCGCGACGTTGCCCTTGAGATCCAGCGCATAGAGCGACGCGCCCGCACCCCCGACGAGGCCGTAGATCCAGACGCCGAGCTTCTGCAACTCGGAGAGCGTGCGCGACAGGTTGGTCACGCGCACCACCGGCACGCTGTCGGCCGCACCCGCGGAGGTCTTGCGCACCGTGGCGTTGACCTGCACCGCCTTGTCCTTCGGGATCACCACCGCCGTGGCGCCGGCGGCGGCCGCGCTGCGCAGGCAGGCGCCGAGGTTGTGCGGATCCTGCACGCCGTCGAGCACCAGCAGCAGCGCCCGGCCCTGCGCCTGTTCGACCAGCGCTTCGAGATCGTGTTCGTCCCAGGTCTTCGCCGCGGCGTAGCGCGCGGCCACGCCCTGGTGGCGGGTGCCGCCGGAGACGCCGTCCAGCGCCTGCTGCGCGACCCGGCGCACCTCGATGTCGCGCCGGCGCGCCTGCTGCTCGATCTCGGCCAGGCGCGGATTCTTCGCGCCGGCCTCGACCAGCACCTCGCGCACGTGTTCGGCATCGTGCTCGACCGCCGAGGCGACCGCGTTGATGCCGACGATCCATTGGTTTTGTTTGGACATGGAACGTGATTGGGAATTGGGGATTGAGGGTTCGGGACTGGGGACTCGGAGAACCTGTTACTGCCATGAGCAGGACGTCATCCCGGCGAAAGCCGGGATCCATTTTGACGTTGCTCTTGATTATTCGAAAAAGCAGCAACAGCACAATGGATCCCGGCTTTCGCCGGGACGACGGTTATCGGCGATCCATGGCGACCCCGGCACCACCGATTCAGTACTTGCTCTTCCGCCGCTTCGCCGGCTGCCCGCGCGGCGGCGGCGCCTTCACACCACGCTCCTCGGCCAGCCGGAAGTCGATCTTGCGCTCCTCCAGGCTGGCCTTGAGCACCACGATGCGCACGCGGTCGCCGAGGCGGAACTCGCGGCCCATGCGCTCGCCGGTGAGTGTCTTGCGCACGGGGTCGAAGTGGTAGAAGTCGTTGGGCAGCTGGGTGACGTGGACCAGGCCGTTGACCTTGGACTGGTCCAGCTCGACGAACAGGCCGAAGCTGGTGACGCCGCTGATGGTGCCGTCGAACTCGCCGCCGACGTGCTGCTCCATCCACGCCGCGCGGTAGCGCTCGTCGACCTCGCGCTCGGCCTCGTCGGCGCGGCGCTCGCGCTCGGAGCACTGCAGCGCCAGCGTCGCCATCTCGCGCGGCGTGTGGAAGCCGTCGCGCTTGCCGCGCGCCAGCGCGTGCTTGATCGCACGGTGCACCAGCAGGTCCGGGTAGCGCCGGATCGGCGAGGTGAAATGCGCGTAGGCCTGCAGCGCGAGGCCGAAGTGGCCGATGTTCTCCGGCGAGTACACGGCCTGGCTCTGGCTGCGCAGGATCACCGATTCGAGCAGGGTCGCGTCGGGCCGGTCGCGCACCTTCTTCAGCAGGCTGGCGAAATCCTTGGGCTGCAGCTTCGCCCACGGCGGCATGCGCAGCGCGAACTCCTTGAGGAATTCCAGCAGGTCGGCGTACTTGGATTCCGGCGGCTTGTCGTGGATGCGGTACGGCGCCGGGACCTTCGCCTCCAGCAGGAACTTCGCCGCCTCGACGTTGGCCGCGATCATGCACTCCTCGATCAGCTTGTGCGCGTCGTTGCGCACCAGCATCCCGGCCTGGGTGACCTCGCCGCGGTTGTCGAGCACGAAGCGCACTTCCGACGACTCGAACTCGATCGCGCCGCGCTTCGCCCTCGCCTTCGCCAGCACCTGGTAGAGCTGGTGCAGGCGTTCGACCTGCGGCATCAGCGCGCCGACCTGCGCCCGCGCCTCCGCGTCGCCCTCGCCCACCGCCTTCCACACCTGGGTATAGGTCAGGCGCGCGTGCGAGCGCATCACCGCCTCGTAGAACTTCGACTTGACCACCTCGCCGTCGCGGTCGACCTGCATGTCGCAGGCGAAGCACAGGCGGTCGACCTTCGGATTGAGCGAGCAGATGCCGTTGGACAGGGTCTCGGGCAGCATCGGCACGACGAAGTCGGGGAAGTACACGCTGGTCGCGCGCAGTTGGGCCTCGTCGTCGAGCGGCGTCCCGGGGCGCACGTAGCTCGACACGTCGGCGATGGCGACGACCAGCCGGAAGCCGTTGCGGTTGGGCTCGCAGTACACCGCGTCGTCGAAGTCCTTCGCGTCCTCGCCATCGATGGTGACCAGCGGCAGCGCGCGCAGGTCGACGCGCGCGGCCGCGGTCGCGGCGTCGACTTCCAACGGCACCGCCGAGGCCTCGGCCAGCACCGCCGGCGGGAACTCGTGCGGCAGCTCGTGGCCGTGGATCGCCGCCTCCACCACCAGCGACGGCGTCAGCGCATCGCCCAGCACCGCCAGCACCCTGCCGATCGGCGGGCGGCGGTCTTCGGCCGGCGTGGTGATCTCGCAGACCACCAGTTGCCCGTGCTGCGCCTGCAGGCGCGCGTCGGCCGGGATCTGGATGTTGCGCTGGATGCGGCGGTCGTCCGGCACCACGTAGCTGATGCCGGAGTCGACGGTGAAGCGGCCGATCAGGCGGTTGAGCCGGCGCTCGAGCACCTCGACGATCACGCCCTCGCGACGGCCGCGGCGATCGAGGCCGGTGACGCTGCCCATCACCCGGTCGCCGTGCATGGCCTTGCGCATTTCCGCCGGCGGCAGGAACAGGTCGTCGCCGACGCCGCTGTCGGGGCGCAGGAAACCGAAGCCGTCCGGATTCGCGATCACCGTGCCCGCGATCAGGTCCAGTTGCTCGGCCGGCACGTAGCCGCCACGGCGGTTCTGCAGCAACTGGCCGTCGCGGACCATCGCCGCCAGGCGCTTGGCCAGCGCTTCGGCGCGGTCGGGTGCGGTGAGGTCCAGGCGTTCGGCCAGCGCCTGCCCGGTCAACGGGCCATCTGCCGCCGCCAGCAGCTGCAGGATCGCCTCGCGGCTGGCGATCGGCTGCGCATAGCGCTCGGCCTCGCGCCGCGCATGGGGATCCTCGAACCCCCGCGACCGCGACCGCGGCGGCGGACGCCCGCCCGCCTTCGCGCCGCCGGCCTTCCCCGCTGTTTGCGCGGGGAGATCGGGCAGCCAGCCCGGCAGCGCCGCCTTGCGCTTGCCGGTCGCCGACGCCCCCGGCTTGCCCTTGTCCGGAGCCGCCTTGCCACCCCGCCCCGGATTGCGGCCCGCGCCGCGCTTGCCTGTCGTTTTCGCCATCGGCGGCATGGTACACGGGGCGGCGTGTGCGCCCGGTACAAAGACGACGACGGGAAAGCACGCGGCGGACACGTTGACTTTGCCGCCCCCGCACTGCAACATACGCGGCCCACCTGCCCGGGTGGCGGAATTGGTAGACGCACTAGTTTCAGGTACTAGCGGGTAAAACCGTGGAGGTTCGAGTCCTCTCCCGGGCACCAGTTGGGCATCTCCGAGCAGCTTCCGAGAGCCCGGAGGTACACAGGAACCCGCGCAAAAGCGCGGGTTTTTTGTTGTTTTCCCAGCAGTTGCAGCCGCCAGGGCCTCGATGGCGGCCCGATGATTCCGGCGCGCACGGCGCGGCGCGAACCAGGGGAGTCCGGCAGCCGCCGGAGCTTCCCTTC
>JAFAEU010000193.1 GCA_023423855.1 Pseudomonadota bacterium
CCCGATCCACTCGACGTGTCATGGTTGTCTCCTGTTTTCGAATCAGTCCCAGCCGTCTAGCGGCCGCAAGACAGGCCGCGCGACCCTTTCCAGCCGGCAAACGCCGATGCCGGCTTCGCCCGCCGCCGCATAAAAGAGAAAGTCCCCTTCCTCGCCGCGCAGAAAGGCCGGGTCCCGCAGTTGGCGGACTGGATGCGCGATCGAGGATCGCCAGGAACGACTGACCGGCAGTAGCGCCCCTTCCCACGCGCGCTCGGGGCGCGTCACGACCACTTCATCCAAACGCTGCCAGCGCGCAACGTCCGGGTCGAGCAGGAAGCGCGTGCAGAGAATGCACTCCGGCGCATCGGCGACCCGACTCCAGAAGACGTGCAGTACATCGCCATCGACGAAGACCGCCGTGTGCCGCTGACGCGGACATTCAAAAAGATCCCTGACCTTCGTAAACGGGCCTTCGACGTCATCGGCTTCATAGAGATGCCCCGGCATCACCAGCGCGAAGGTTCGCCCGAAGGCCTCGAAAACCCTGAAATAGGACGGCCCAAGGACCGGCGACAAGGCCTCGAACTGCAAGCCGTCGTGCGAAACGGCAAGCCGCGTCACCTGCCGGCCGAAGGACTCCAGGCCGTGGTAGTAGAGCAGAATGCGCTGCGCCGACGCGCGTACGTGCGCATCCGGCGAGGCGATGTGCGGGGTCACCGCCTCCGCGCTCAACAGCTGGGTCCCAGGCATCCCTTCCGGCGGCCAATCCGGCGGCGGCGTGAGACCTTGCAACTGCTCCGGGGTATGCGTGATCTCGGTCGGAAAAGGCGTCTGCTCGAGCGCGAGCACGTCACCAAAGTAGCGCCAGGGCCCCACCGGCGAATCCGCATAGGCCAGCCGAATGGACCGGCCTTTGTGATCGGCGAAGTACAAGTAGTACCGGCCGAGCCGACCCTTGACCCAGTCAGGCACGCGGATCACGGACGGTCCCTGAATATTGGTCCCAGCCGCCGGCGCCGTCTCGCAGGACACCGCCAGCGTCTTCGAATCGGCAAGCGCCGCGAATGCGTGGAGCGGCACTGTCATCGAGCGCGCCGTGAGATATCCATCGATTATCTGCCTATGCTTTTCGCACGGGCCGAGACGCCCGGTTCCATGATGGAATGCTAGAGGTTCAGGGGAGATTCGAGGAGATAGCAAAAATGGCCATGGTGAATAGAAATTCTGATCACCCCGGAATGCACGGGCTCACCCCGCTGGTTTCCAGACTGCGCCTGCGGCATCTGCAGTTGTTGCAAGCTCTGGTGGAGCTGGGCTCGCTGCGAGCAGCCGCGAAGCAATTGGCCCTACCGCAGCCCATCGTCGGCAAGATGCTGCGCGACATGGAGCATGCCTTCGGCACCCCACTGTTCGATCGATCCCCGAACGGCGTGCAGGCCTGCTCCGCCACGATTCCGTTCTCGCAGCGGGCGGTAGTGGCCCTGGAAGCACTGCGCGCGGCCCTGGGCGAGCTCACCACCACCGCTCATCCCACGCTACGTATCGGCATTCTCACGATAGCCATGACCGCGCGCGGTGCTGCCTGGCTGCAGGCCATGAGGCGAGCGGCGCCGACGATTCGACTCGATGTCCGCATTGGGTCCGCTTCCGATCTGGTCACGAGGCTGCTACGCGGCGAGATCGATTGCGCTATCGCGCGGGTACCGATCGGCGAGGCGGCCGATCAAGTGCATGAACGCTGCCAGATCTGGCAGTTGCCGGTTGATCCCTGTCATGTCGTGGCGCGCAAGGAACACCCGGCGACCCGTCGCCGCAAACCCCTGAGTGCCGAGGAGCTAGCCCTCGCCGAATGGGTACTACCGGCGCCGGGCGCACAGCTGCGCCAGCGCTTGCACGAAGCCTGCGCCTTGGCGGCGATACCGATCCCGCGTCCGGTCATCACTGCCGACGCCATGCAAAGCTGCCTGTTCATCGCCGCCGACGCCAACTACCTGACACTCTGCAGCGAGTCCCTCCTACGTCAGGATCTGTTCGGGCGAAAGCTGCGGATCGTCAAGACGCCGCTCGTCATTCAGGAGCCTTCGACCGCACTGCTGTACCTCAAGGAGTCATCGCTGCTGAGCGGGCTGAACGCGTTTCGACAGGCCGTTGTTCCAACAGGCTGAACCGCCCCGGGTTTAGAGAAGGCGGAATCGCTTTAGTCAGGCCGGGACGGCCTGATCAGCGAGGTTTTGATAATAGTTTGCCTCAGCCTCTGCTGGCGTGAGGTACAGCAGCGACTGGCACACGCCGCCGAAGTGGGCGAAGGCGCGTTCGTGGGCCGACAGCAGGCTCTGCATCCGCTCGCCCAGATAGTCCTCGGCGTAGCCTCGACGGCTGTAGCCGAGCGTCATCACGAAGACGTGCACCTCGGTGCGCTCGTCGCCCAGCCAGACCTTGATCTGGCCCCAGTCGACCTGCGCCTGCTCGCCCGGCGCCGTCTCGAAGTGCATCTGCGTCACCGCCGCGACCGAGGCCGTCGCCCGCAGCGACCCGACCGCGACCTTGACGACCTCGTAGCAGCCTGTGAAGCCGTGCTGCGCACGCAGTTCCTGGTGCAGGATCCGCGCCGAGAAGGCCACCTGCGGCGCCCGTCGGCGCAGCCAGTCCATGTG
>JAFAEU010000214.1 GCA_023423855.1 Pseudomonadota bacterium
CTGTCATCCCGAGCGCAGCGAGTGATCTTGTCTCCGGAGCCGGAAAAGCGAGATCCCTCGCTGCGCTCGGGATGACATTCTGTTAGATGCTCCAAGGGACACGGGCAGGTTCGATGGCGACGACGGCAAAGTCGGTGCCGTGCTCGGGATGTGCCCGCCACAGCTCCGCGATCGTTCGGCGTTCGAGCGGATGCACGGCGTCCGGCGCGATCTCCGCCAGCGGCTTGAGCACGAAGGCGTGGCGCAGTTCGTCGCGGGGAATGCGCAAGTTTCCCGCGCCTTCCGCGACGAGCTCGTCGTAGAGCACGACATCGATGTCGAGCGTGCGGTCGCTGTAACGCGGGCCGCTGCGATCGCGCCCGTGCGCGTCCTCGAGCGCATGCAGCCAGGCGTTGAGCGCCTCGGGCGACAGCGCCGTGCGCAGCACCGCGGCGGCGTTGAGGAAGTCCGGCCCGTCGTAGCCCACGGCGGGAAAGCGGTAGATCGTCGAGACCGCCAGGTCGTCGAAGCGCGCGCGCAGCGCGTCGATCGCCTCGCGCAGGTGGCGCTCGGGATCGAGGTTGCTGCCGAGGCTGAGGCAGGCGGTGTGCATGGCGCCCTCCGGTGGGGGCGCCATGATCGCGCATCGCGATGGGCCGCGCGAGCGTCCGCGCGGCCCCGGCGCTCAGTCGTCCGCGCCGGCCGTCGCCGCGACGCGGCGCAGGTTCACGTCCAGCGGCGCGTCGCTGTTGTTCTGGAACACCCGCAGCCCGAACTCGGGCAGGATCGCCAGCAGGTGGTCGAAGATGTCCGACTGCACGTCCTCGTAGGGCTTCCAGCGCACGTCGTGGGTGAAGCACCACAGCTGCAGCGGCAGGCCGTGGTCGGTCGGGTCCATCTGCCGCACCAGGGTGGTCATGCCGTGGTGGATGCCGGGATGGTTGGCCAGGTACTGGTTGACGTAGGCGCGGAAGGTGCCGAGGTTGGTGACGCGGCGCTGGTTGACTGGCTCGGCGCCGCGCTCGGCCAGCTTCGCGTTCCACTCGCGCAGCTCGTCCTCCTTGCCGTCGAGGTAGTCGTCGAGCAGGGCGAAGCGCTTGAAACGCGCCACTTCCCCGGGTTCAAGGAAGCGCACGCTGCCCTGGTCGATGTACAGCGAGCGCTTGATCCGGCGCGCGCCGGTCTCGACCATGCCGCGCCAGTTCTTGAACGACTCGCTGATCAGGTACCTGGTCGGCACCCGGGTGACGGTCTTGTCCCAGTTCTTGACGGTGATGGTGTGCAGCGAGATGTCGATGACGTCGCCGTCGGCGTTCTGCGCCGGCATCTCGATCCAGTCGCCCATGCGCACGCGGCCGTCGCTGCTGATCTGCACGCTGGCCACCAGCGACAGGATGGTGTCCTGGAAGATCAGCATCGTCACCGCGGTCATCGCGCCCAGACCGGTGAGGATGTGCAGGAACTTGGCGCCGATCAGGGTGGCGACGATCGAGATCGCGACCAGCACGTACATCACGATCTTGGCGACCTGCAGGAAGCCCTTGATCGGCTTGTCGGCGGCGTTGGGGCGGCGTTCGTAAACGACGTTGACCAGGTCCAGCGCGCGCGACACCGACAGCGCCACGGTCAGCACGATGAAGGCCTGGCACAGCGCGTGCACCACGGTCACCACCTGTTCCGGCAGGCCCGGCACCACCGACACCCCGGCGCCGAGCACCAGCGCCGGCACCACGTTGGCCAGCCGCGGGATGACCCGCAGCTGCACGTCGTGGTCGTGCGCCTCGCCGCCCAGCGGCGTCGCGCGCAGCGCGCGCTTGATGGCGCGCAGCAGGACCCGTTTGGTCAGCAGGTTCGCCAGCCACGCCGCCAGCAGCAGCGCGGCGATCACCAGCAGCGTCCAGGCCCATGGATACGGCGCGAGCGCCGTGCGCAAAGTCTCCAGCTGTTCCTGCAACTATCCGTTCCCTTGTGGCGTGCGTGCACGTTCGATGATCACGCCGACCGCGCGTGCACCACGCACCGCACCCGGCTTGCTCAGCTTCAATCGTAACCAATCGACGTTGAACTCGTTCATCACGATCTGTGCACAGCGCTCGGCGAGCGTCTCGACCAGGCCGAAATCCGACTGCGACACGTACTCGACCAGTCGCTTGCTGACCGCCTTGTAGTTGAGCGTGTGCGCGATGTCGTCGCTGGCCGCGGGCACGCGGTTGTCGAAGCCCATCTCCAGGTCGAACACCAGCGTCTGGCGGATGCGGCGCTCCCAGTCGTAGATGCCGATCAGGGCGTCGATCTCGAGGGCTTCTATGAAGACTTTGTCCATGGGGCCGTGATTGGGGATTTGAAGAAGCAAGAAAACTGTCATCCCGAGCGCAGCTAGGGATCTTGTGTCCACGCGATGGTAGGGCGAGATCCCTCGCTACGCTCGGGATGACAAGTTCGGGGGTGTCGAATCCCCAATCCCCGATCCCGAATCCCTAGCCTGCCGGCACCGGCGGCAGGCTCGCCATGTCCCAGCGCGGCGCAACGTGCACCGCCGCGTCGTCGCGCTGGCCGGCCTGCAGGCGCAGGGCGCCGGCGAAGGCGATCATCGCGCCGTTGTCGGTGCACAGGGACGGGCGCGGGAAGCAGGCGCGGCCGCCGCGGCGGGCGGCCATGTCCTGCAGCTTCGCGCGCAGGCGCCTGTTGGCGCCGACGCCGCCGGAGACCACGATCACGTCGCTGCCGGCTGCCTCCAGCGCGCGTTCGCACTTGATCGCCAGGGTGTCGACCACTGCGTCCTCGAAGCCGAGGGCGATGTCGGCGCGGGTCTGTTCGGACTGGTCGCTGCCCCGCCAGGCCAGCAGCACCTGGGTCTTGAGGCCGCTGAAGCTGAAGTCCAGCCCCGGGCGGTCGGTCATCGGCCGGGCGAACTTGAACCTCCCCGGCACGCCCTGCCCGGCCAGCGCCGCCAGCTGCGGCCCGCCCGGATAGGGCAGGCCCATCAGCTTGGCGGTCTTGTCGAAGGCCTCGCCGGCGGCGTCGTCCAGGGTCTCGCCCAGCAGCCGGTAGCGGCCGATGCCGTCCACCGCGACCAGCTGGGTGTGGCCGCCGGACACCAGCAGGGCCACGAACGGCGGCTCGGGCGCGTCGTCCTCCATCAGCGGCGCCAGCAGGTGGCCCTCCATGTGGTGCACGCCCACGGCCGGCAGGTCCAGCGCCCAGGCCAGCGCCCGCGCCACCCCGGCTCCGACCAGCAGGGCGCCAACCAGCCCGGGACCGGCGGTATAGGCCACGCCGTCAATCTCATCAATCCTGAGACCAGCCTCCGCCAGGGTCTGCCGGACCAGCGGCAGCAGCTTGCGCACGTGGTCGCGGCTGGCCAGCTCCGGCACCACCCCGCCGTACTCGGCGTGCAGCGCGATCTGGCTGTAGACGGCGTGGGCGCGCAGGCCCCCGGCGCCGGGCGTGGCCGTGTCGTAGACGGCCACGCCGGTCTCGTCGCAGCTCGATTCGATGCCGAGGACCTTCATGCGGATCAGATGGGCGCCGGTTGCGCCGTTGCAAGTCGGGCAGTTATCATACGCGGCTCGCCCGGTCCCCAAGGCTGCGCGCGAGTCCCTTCGCAAGAGCCCGCGCCCTCCGTGGCCGGACTTTCCAGAGATTCCGAGATCCCCATGCCCAGCGTCAAAGTCCGCGAAAACGAGCCGTTCGAGTTTGCCCTGCGCCGCTTCAAGCGCACCTGCGAGAAGGCCGGCGTGCTCGCCGAGACCCGCAAGCGCGAGTTCTACGAGAAGCCGACCCAGGAGCGCAAGCGCAAGGCCGCGGCCGCCGTGAAGCGCCAGGCCCGCCGCACCTCGCGCGACGTCACCAAGCGCCAGCGCCTGTACTGATCGAAGGCGACGCCGCATCCGAAGCCGGCCGCGCGCGAGCGCCGCCGGCTTTTTGTGTTTTGAGAGACGGAGAATCCGCATGTCCCTGAAGCAACGACTGAGCGACGACATGAAGGCCGCGATGAAGGCCGGCGAGAAGGACCGCCTCGGCGTCATCCGCCTGGTCAACGCCGCGATCAAGCAGCGCGAAGTCGACGAGCGCATCGAGCTCGACGACGCCGCGGTGCTGGCCGTGCTGGAGAAGATGGTCAAGCAGCGCAAGGACTCGGTGAACCAGTACGCCGCCGCGAATCGCGAGGACCTGGCCGCGATCGAGCGCGCCGAGATCGCGGTGATCGAGGCCTACCTGCCGGCGAAGCTGGGCGAGGCCGAGATCCTCGCCGCGATCGACGCCGCCATCGCCGCGACCGGCGCCAGCGGCCCCGCCGACATGGGCAAGCTGATGGGCGTGCTCAAGCCGAAGCTGGCCGGGCAGGCCGACATGGGCCAGGTGTCGGCGCTGGTGAAGAAGAAACTCGCCGGCTGAGGGTGCTTGTCCTTCGCGGTGGCGGGATCGCATTGCGTTGGTGGCCCCCACCCCAACCCTCCCCCGCCCGCCGGGGGGGGGGGGAGGGGGCGCGGGTT
>JAFAEU010000225.1 GCA_023423855.1 Pseudomonadota bacterium
ACGAGATCACCGCGCTCGCGGCCGACGCATCGGACGCGCGCGGACGCGCGCTGGCGCTGGTGCCCGAACTCAAGCATCCCACCTATTTCGCGTCGATCGGCCTGGCGATGGAGGACAGGCTGCTGGCGACCCTGGCCGCGCACCCCTATACCCGGCGCGCGCCCGTCCTCATCCAGTCGTTCGAGACCGGCAACCTGCGCGAACTGCGCGGGAAGATCAGCGACGCGCCCAACATCCGGCTGCTGCAGTTGCTTGAACGGCCGTCGAAGCAGCCCTACGACCTCGCCGCCGGCGGGCACGCGACCACCTACGGCGAGATGCTGCGGCCGGAAGGCCTGCGCACGATCGCCACCTATGCCGACGGCGTCGGTCCGCCGATCGCGTCGCTGCGCCTGTACGGGACCGCCGACGGCCACCGCAGCGTCCTCGTCGATGATGCCCATGCCGCCGGGCTGCAGGTCATGCCCTGGACCTTCCGGCCCGAGAACGCGTTCCTGCCGCGCCGATACCGCGCAGGAAGCCGCAGCGCCCGCAACGAAGCCGGTTCGATCCGCCAGGTCCGCGACCATGTCGAAGCCGGCATCGACGGCCTGTTCGCCGACGATCCCGCCCTCGCCCGCCGCGCACTCGATGCCGGGCCCTAGCTAGCTAGGCCGCGGCGGCGGGATCGGCGGGATCGTCGCGTTCCTCGCGGATCTTCCCGGCGATGTTGTCGGCCGCGATCCGGTGCTGCAGGGACTTGCACATCTCGACGCCCGCCGCGGTCAGGCACAGCCCGTCTTCGCCCTCCTCCACGAGGGCGCTGTCCAGCAGGCGCTGCCGGATCGCGGAATCGTCGGGGGCGGGCTCGTCGCCCTGGAAGATCCTCTGCAGGACCGCGAGCAGCGCCAGGTCCTCCAGCGGAATCGGTTCCATCGTCGGGTCTCGGCAGGAAGGGATGGTGCCGGAAACAGGAGTCGAACCTGCGACCTACGCATTACGAATGCGCCGCTCTACCAACTGAGCTATTCCGGCGATGACCGTCCGCGATTGCGCGGCGTGCAGCGCCCGCACGGGGCGTGAATTCTAGGTTCCGCGGGGGCCGGGGTCAATCGACCAACTGCAGCCGCAGCTCCTTCGGCAGCGCGAACACCATGCTCTCCGGCTCGCCGTGCAGCTCGCGCACGCCGCCGGCGCCCAGTTCGTGCAGGCGGGCCAGCACGCCCTGCACCAGCACGTCCGGCGCCGAGGCGCCCGCGGTGACGCCGATGTGGCGGCGGCCGACGATCCATTCCGGGTCGATCTCCGCCGCGCCGTCGATCAGGTAGGCCTCGACCCCGTCGCGCTCGGCCAGCTCGCGCAGGCGGTTGGAGTTGGAGCTGTTCGGCGAACCGACCACCAGCACCAGGTCGCACTGCTGGGCGAGCTCGCGCACGGCGTCCTGGCGGTTCTGGGTGGCGTAGCAGATGTCGTCGTTCTTCGGCCCCTGCATCTCGGGGAAGCGCGCCTTCAGCGCGGCGATGATGTCGCGCGTATCGTCCACCGACAGCGTGGTCTGGGTGGTGTAGGCCATGTTGGCGGGCTGCCCGGGCGCGAGGTAGGCCACGTCCTCCAGGTCCTCGACGAGGTAGATCTGCCCGGCCCCGCATTCGGCCCTCCACTGCCCCATCGTGCCCTCGACCTCGGGGTGCCCGGCGTGCCCGATGAGCACCACGTCGCGGCCGGCGCGGCAGTGGCGCGCGACCTCGAAATGCACCTTGGTCACCAGCGGGCAGGTCGCGTCGAACACCTTCAGCCCGCGCCGCGCCGCCTCCTCGCGCACGGCTTGCGAGACGCCGTGGGCGCTGAAGATCACCGTGTTGCCGTCGGGCACTTCGTCGAGTTCCTCGACGAAGATCGCGCCGCGGCGCTTGAGGTCCTCGACCACGAAGCGGTTGTGCACGACCTCGTGGCGCACGTAGATCGGCGCGCCCAGCGTCTCGAGCGCGCGCTTGACGATCTCGATCGCGCGGTCGACGCCGGCGCAGAAGCCGCGGGGGTTGGCGAGGACGATGTCCATTGGGCGCTAGTTTACCGAAGCCGGGGCGCCGCCGGCCCCTGCGGGAACGGTTCCAGCCGCGACCGGAGCGTTCCACGGATCGCGCTGGTCGCGGCTGAAGCCTCCTACGTGAGGACTCCCTCCCCCGCTTGCGGGGGAGGGTTGGGGTGGGGGCGCTCTTCGCGGCGAAAGCTCGGCGCTGTGCGCCTCGCTCCTCCATCCCAACCTTCCCCCGCAAGCGGGGGAAGGAGCAGGCAGTTGCTCCTACGGGGGGGCGGGCCTGTCCCGCTTGCCCGGGAACAGGCCGAACAGGGCGATGCCGATCGCGCCGCCGACCACGGCGCAGTCGGCGATGTTGAACGCCGGCCAGTAGTGGTCGCGCCAGTGCCACTGGATGAAATCCACGACGTGGCCGTGGATCTGCCGGTCGATGATGTTGCCCAGCGCGCCGCCGATCACCAGCGCGAACGGCAGCGCGGTGCGCCAGTCGCCGCGCGGCGTCTTCGACAGCCACACCGTCAGCAGGCCGCTGATGCCGATGCCGAGCACGGTGAAGA
>JAFAEU010000281.1 GCA_023423855.1 Pseudomonadota bacterium
GCCGCTCATCAGCACCTTGACGCCGTTGTTGACCTCGCCCAGCACGTTCTCGGCGGGGATCTCGCAGTTCTCGAACACCAGCTCGCAGGTGTTGGAACCGCGCATGCCGAGCTTGTCGAGCTTCTGCGCGGTCGAGAAGCCCTTGAAACCCTTCTCGACGATGAAGGCGGTCATGCACTTGCTGCCCAGCTCGCGACTGGCGGTGCGCATGTAGACCACCAGCACGTCGGCCTCGGGGCCGTTGGTGATCCACATCTTGTTGCCGTTGGCGACCCAGACATCGCCCTTGAGTTCGGCGCGGCAGGACATCGAACCGACCACATCGGAGCCCGCGCCCGGTTCGCTCATCGCCAGCGCGCCCTTCCATTCGCCGCTGCAGAGTCTGGGCAGGTACTTTTCGCGCTGCGCCTGGCTGCCGTTGGCGCACAGGTTCGACACGCACAGGTTGGAATGCGCGCCGTAGCTCAGGCCGACCGAGCCGGAGGCGCGCGAGATTTCCTCCATCGCCACGAGGTGGGCGAGGTAGCCCATCTCGCTGCCGCCGAACTCGGCGGGGACAGTCATGCCGAGCAGGCCGAGCTCGCCGAGCTTGGGCCACAGGTCCTGCGGGAAGGCGTTCTCGTGGTCGATGGCCTCGGCACGCGGCGCAACCTCGGATTCGGCGAAGCGGCGCACCGCCTCGCGCAGCGCGTCGAGCTCCTCGCCCAGCGGGAATGTCCGCATGCCGTCCTCTCCGGAGAAATGGTTTCACATGCTACAACGTCGGGGCGGGTGGCCCCCACCCCGACCCTCCCCCGCAGGCGGGGGAGGGGGCAGGCCCCCGGGCTGTCAGAGCCCCCGCACCCGCCCCTGGAACCGCGGCGTGCTGCGCCCCATCGGCAGCTTGAGCCGGCCGATGGTCTCGATCCGCTCCTCGGCCAGCCGGTCCGCCGCCTGGTAGGTGGGGATGCCGTCGCGCTCGGAGATCTCGAAGATCCGCGTGAGGTTGTGGTAGATCGTGCGCATCATCCGCATCGCGCGCTCGCGGTTGTAGCCGTCGATCTCCAGCGAGATGTTCATCACCCCGCCGGCGTTCACCGCGTAGTCCGGCGCGTACAGGATGCCGCGCTTGGCCACTTCGTCGCCGATCGCGTTGTTGGCCAGCTGGTTGTTGGCCGCGCCGCAGATCACCTTCGCCTTCAGGCGGGGCAGGGTGTCCTCGTTGATCGTGCCGCCGAGCGCGCAGGGGGAGTAGACGTCGGCGTCGACATCGTAGATCTCGTCCAGCCCCACCGCCTCGGCGCCGAGTTCGCTCACAGCGCGCTCGACCAGCGCCTTGTTGATGTCGGTGACGAAGAGCTTCGCGCCGCGCTCCTTGAGCAGCTTCGCGAACTCCATGCCGACGTGGCCCAGACCCTGCACGGCGTAGCTGTACTTGCCGACCTCCTCGTCGCCGAACTTCTTGTTGAGCGTCGCCATCAGGCCCTGCAGCGAGCCGTAGGCGGTGAACGGCGAGGGATCGCCGGAACCGCCGTGTACCTGGTGCACGCCGGTGACGAACTGGGTTTCGCGGTACACGTATTCCATGTCGTTGACGTCGATGCCGACGTCCTCGGCGGTGATGTAGCGCCCGCCCTGCGAATCGACGAACTGGCCGAACGCGCGGAACAGCGCCTCGGACTTGTCGGTCGCCGGGTCGCCGATGATCACCGCCTTGCCGCCGCCGAGGTTCAGGCCGGCGACCGCGTTCTTGTAGGTCATGCCGCGCGACAGGCGCAGCACGTCGTCCAGCGCGTCCTGCTCGGTCTTGTACGGCCACATCCGGGTGCCGCCCAGCGCCGGGCCGAGCACGGTGTTGTGGATCGCGATGATGGCCTTCAGGCCCACGTCCTGGTTGTGGCAGAACACGACCTGTTCATGGCCGTAGGTACCGAGCTGTTCGAAGATCATGGATAAAACTCCGTCGCGGGCGCCGCGCGTGCTGCGTGCGGGGCCTCGGATCAGGTGGCAAGTGGTTGATTCGGCTGGAAAGTCGGCCCGGAAGCGGGCGAGGGTGCGTGACAGGCGCGGCATTCTACGCCCCTCGTCCGTGAAATGCCCGCCGAGGGGTCGGACTCGACTCTGCCCCCGGTTTTCCCTGCTGCCGCCGATCAGGTCGCTCTCGTCCGTCATCCCCGCCCCCCGCCTGCGCGAGGCCAGCCTTCGCGGGGACGACGGCAGTTTTCCGGCGTTGCCTTGCGCGCAGGAGGCTACAACTGCGACTCCACCGGCAGCCAGCGCACCACGCGCGCCAGCGTGCGCTGCCAGAGCGAGGATTCGGGCTCGTGGTCGAGGACCACCGGCGGATCGACGGCGCGGTCCAGCCAGCGCACGCGACCCTTGTCGTCGAGGTAGACCCAGTAGCTCTTGTCCGGCCCCGACAGGCGCAGGTACTCGTCGCGCAACGCCTGCGCCAGCCCCGGATCCTCGAACAGCACGCCCATCTCGGTGTTCAGCTCGATCGAGCGCGGGTCGATGTTGAACGAGCCGATGAACCCATGGCGATCGTCGACCACGAAGGCCTTGGTATGCAGGCTGGCGCCGCTGCTGCCGAACAGGCTGGCGTCCGACGACGTGGCCTGCGGCTGCATCTCGTACAGCTTCACGCCGGTCTGCAGCAGCGGCTTGCGGTAGCCGGCGTAGCCGCCGTGGACGGCGACCACGTCGTTGGCCGCGAGCGAATTGGTGATCACGCCCACGTGTGCGCCGCGCTCGCGCACCAGCGAGGCGAAGCCGGTCACGCCCTCGTCGCCGGGCACGAAGTAGGGCGAGATCAGCAGCGCCTTGCGCTCGGTCTTGCCCAGGATGTCGGCCAGATCCGCCACCAGGCCCTGCGTGCGCGTCTGCGCCTTCCATTTCAGCGGCGGATCGGACAGCACGCGGATGCGCTCGATCCAGTGCGGCGCGAGTTCCTGCGCGAAATAGGCGCGCAGGCTCGGCGACAGGTCCACCCGGTCGAGGTAGCGCCGCGCCATCTCGCCGCGGGCCTCGTCCTTGATTCCGGCGAGTACCGCGTCGAGCCTGTGTTTCGGCTTGCGGTTGAGCTGCGCGATCGGCACCACCGCCTCGCTGTTCCAGAACTCGTCGAAGATCGCGCTGGCCTGCTCCACCGCCGGGCCGAACAACAGCACGTCGAGGTCGCGGAAGTTGGTTTCGCCATGCGCGTCGAAGTACTCGATGCCGATGTTGCGCCCGCCGACCACCGCCACGCGCCCGTCCACGATCCAGGCCTTGTTGTGCATGCGATGGGTGACGCTGAACATCCGCTGCACCATCTCCAGCACGCGCGCCACCCCGTCGCGGTTGCGGAACGGGTTGTAGACGCGGATCTCGATGTTCTCGTGCGAATCCAGCGCCAGCAGCGACGCATCCATGCCGGACGTATTGATGTCGTCCAGCAGCAGGCGCACGCGCACGCCGCGTTCGGCCGCCTGCCACGCTTCGTACATCAGCAGGTGGCCGGTGAGGTCGTCGTGCCAGATGTAGTACTGCAGGTCGAGGCTGCGCCCGGCCCGGCGCGTGGACAGGGCGCGCGCGGCGAAGGCGTCGATCCCGTCGGGCAGCATGATCGCGCCGGTCCTGCCGGGATTGCGCGCCAGCATCGGCTCCAGTTCGCGGTCGATCGCCGTCTGCCCGGGCACGATCGGCAGCGCGTACCCCTTGTCGCCGGTGGCCGGCGGCATCAGGTGGTCGGCGAGCAGGATGCCGCTGGCGACCAGCGCCGCGAGCGAGAACAGTCCCCACGCGAGGATGCGTTTGATGCGCTTCTTCATGATCCCGGCCCAGTGTCGCGAGGCAGTATCGGGGCCGTCCTTGCTGGCGACAAGACGTGTCGGAAAACAGGGGGCAGCGTCGACTTGTCTTCCGACAGGACTTTCCTCCGACGCAAGGCCAAGGGGAAACGCCGGCCCTGACCCCGGTTTTCAGGCCCCGCGCTACAATCGGTCGCATCTGAAATCATGCCGGAGCGCGCCATGGGCACGCCAGCCAACCGACTCCCGGAACGCCAGCCGGACGCCACTCCGCTGCGCTTCGTCACCGCCGCCAGCCTGTTCGACGGCCACGACGCCGCGATCAACATCATGCGCCGCCTGATCCAGGCCCAGGGCGCGGAAGTGATCCACCTTGGCCACAACCGCAGCGTCGAGGACGTGGTTCGCGCCGCGCTGCAGGAAGACGCCGACGCCATCGCCCTGTCCAGCTACCAGGGCGGCCACGTCGAGTACTTCAAGTACATGGTCGACATGCTGCGCGAAAAGGGCGCCCCGCACATCCGCGTCTTCGGCGGCGGCGGCGGCACGATCACGCCCGAGGAGATCCGCGAACTCGAAGCCTACGGCGTCGAGCGCATCTACCATCCCAACGACGGCATGAAGATGGGCCTCGTCGAGATGATCGACGACGTGGTTGCGCGCGCGGCGCGCAACCGGGAATCGGGAGTCGGGAATCGGGAGTCGGAAAAGCCCGGTCATCCCCGGATCGACGACGAAATCGGCATCGGTCGCATGCTCAGCGCGATCGAAGACGGCGCGTTCTCCGAATCGGAACTTGTCTTGCTGCGCAAAGGCTGGACTTCCCGCTCTCCCGACTCCCGATTCCCGACTCCCGATTCCCGGATTCCCACGACGCCAGTCGTGGGAATCACCGGCACCGGCGGCGCCGGCAAGTCCTCGGTGACCGACGAACTGCTCAACCGCTTCCTCGCCAGCTTCCCGCGCATGCGAATTGCGGTGATTTCGGTCGACCCGACCCGCCGCCGCAGCGGCGGCGCGCTGCTCGGCGACCGCATCCGCATGAATTCGCTGCGCAGCCACCGCGTCTACATGCGCTCGATGGCCACGCGCCGGCAGAACGTCGCCACCAACGCCGTGCTCAAGGACTGCATCGCCTTCCTCAAGGGCCTGGGCTACGACCTGGTCATCATCGAGACCGCCGGCATCGGCCAGAGCGATTCGGAGATCGTCGACCTCGTCGATTTCCCGATGTACGTCATGACCAGCGACTACGGCGCCGCCAGCCAGCTCGAGAAGATCGACATGATCGACTTCGCCGAACTGATCGTGCTCAACAAGTACGACAAGCGCGGCGCCGAGGACGCCCTGCGCGACGTGCGCAAGCAGTGGAAGCGCAACCGTGTCGCCTTCCAGATGCCCGACGAGGATGTGCCCGTCTATCCCACCATCGCCAGCCAGTTCAACGACCCCGGCA
>JAFAEU010000283.1 GCA_023423855.1 Pseudomonadota bacterium
CTGCAGGGGTTGCCCGGCCTGGAGGAGATCGCCTCGAACGTCAACGCCGGCAACAGCTGGATCAACCTCACCTTCGCCGTCGGCAGCGACATGGACGCGATGCTGGTGGAGGTGCTGGCGCGCATGAACCGGCTGCCGCCGCTGCCGCGCGACGCCACGCCGCCGGTCGTGCAGGCCGGCGCGGACAATGCCAACAACTCGCTCACCTACTTCTTCGTGCAGAAGCTCCCGGGCACGCCCGGCGACATCCTCGACTACCGCCAGCTGATCGAGGACCGCGTGGTCCCGCGGATCACGTCGGTGGAAGGCGTGGCGGGCGTGGCCGTCAACGGCGGCGCCGCGGAGGAGCTGACCATCACCCTCGACCTCGCCCGCGCCGCCGCGCTCGACATCCGCATTCCCGACGTCGCGGCGGTCGCGGCGCGCGCCACCGACGTCTCCGGCGGCATCGTCGAGGCCGGCCGCCGCGAGTACGTGCTGCGCTTCGCAGGGCGCTATTCGCCCGAGGCGATGGGCGAGCTGATCCTGGCCTGGCGCGACGGCCGCCCGGTGCGGCTCGCCGACGTCGCCACGGTCGAGGTGAAGCGGCCGGAGCAGCGCTTCTTCTCCTACCAGAACGGCAATCCCGCGATCGGGCTGCGCATCCTGCGCACCAACGACGCCAACGTGCTCGCGACGCTGGAAGAGGTCAAGCGCGTGGTCGCCGATCTGCGCGAGCAGGAACTCGAACCACTCGGCCTCGACATCGCCCAGAGCTTCGACGCCTCGGTGTTCATCAACCGCGCGATCGGGCTGCTGTCGGGCAGCCTGTTCGCGGGCGTGCTGCTGGCGGTCGGCTGCCTGTGGTGGTTCCTGCGCGACGTGCGCGCCACCGTCCTGATCGCCTGCGCCATCCCGATCTCGCTGCTGGCGACCTTCATCGTGCTGCAGCTCACCGGCCGCAGCCTCAACGTGATCTCGCTGGCGGGTCTGGCCTTCGCCGTCGGCATGGTGATGGACGCGGCGGTGGTGGTGGCCGAGAACATCGTGCGCCTGCGCGAGCACGGCGTGCCCGCAGCGCGCGCGGCGCTCGAGGGCACGCGCCAGGTCGGCGGCGCGCTGGTCGCGTCCACGCTGACCACGATCGCGGTGTTCCTGCCAGTGGTCTTCATGGAGGACGTGGAGGGCCAGCTGTTCGCGGACCTGGCGCTGACAATCTCCATTGCCGTCGGCATCTCGCTGCTGGTCGCGATGAGCGTGCTCCCGGCGGCGGCGGGCAACTGGCTGCGCTCGCGGCCGGGCGAGCGGCGCCGCCACCGCTACTGGACGGACATCGGCGACTGGGCGCTGCGCACCACCCGCACCCGTCGCCGGCAGCTGGCGTGGGTCGGCGCGCTGGTGCTCGCGCCGGCGCTGCTGGCGGCGCTGCTGATGCCGCAGATCGACTACCTGCCGCCGGTCAAGCGCGCCGCGGTCGATGCGTTCTTCACCTTCCCGCCGGGGATGAGTCCCGAGCGCGTCAACCGCGAGGTCGCGCCTGTGCTGATGGAGCGCATGCGCCCGTACATGGAAGGCGGGAAGCAGCCCCAACTCAGCAACTGGTACCTCAACCTGTGGCCGGGAGGCGGCACGTTGGGCGCGCGGGTGGTCGATCCGGACTCGATCGGCGAGCTGGAGCGCATCGTCCGCGACGAGGTCGTGGTCGGTTTCCCGGACACGCGCGCCTTCGCCAGCGAGGGCGAACTGTTCGGCGGCTTCGGCGGCTCGGCGCGCGCGATCGCCATCCATCTCCAGCACGGCGACGGCGATGCGCTGGCGCGCGCCGCGGAAGCGGGCCGCCGTGCGCTGGCCGAACGCTTCGCCGGCGCCAACGTCCAGGCCTGGCCGAACGCGGATGCCGGCACGCCGGAACTGCGGATCAGCCCGGACGATCGCCGGCTGGCGGAAGCCGGCTGGCAGCGCAGCGACCTGGGCACGGTCGTGCGCGCGCTCGGCGATGGCCAGTGGCTGGGCGAGCATTTCGACGGCGACCGCCGGCTGCCGATCATCCTGCGAAGTGCGCGCGACGCCGCCGATCCGTTCGAGGCCGCGCCACTGGCGACGCCGCGCGGCGGCGTGCTGAGCCTGGGCGAACTGGCGCAGGTCGGCACCGTCATCGCGCCCAACCAGTTGCGCCGCATCGACCGCCGCCGCACGGTCACGCTGACCGTGGACCCGCCGGCGGCGATGTCGCTGGAGGAGGCGCTGCGCATCGTCGATGGCGAGATCGTGCCGGCCCTGCGCGCCGAACTGCCCGCCGATGCCGCGATACGCGTGTCCGGCAGCGCGGATCGCCTGGACCAGGTGGTCGGCAGCATGGGCATGAACTTCGCCATGGCCCTGCTGGTGCTGTTCATGCTGATGGCGGCGATGTTCCGTTCGCTGCGCGACAGCCTGTTCGTCATGGCGACGCTGCCGCTGGCCGTGCTCGGCGGCGTCGTCGGCCTGCGCGTGCTCGACCTCGCGGCCGGGCAGACGCTGGACCTGCTGTCGATGATCGGCTTCATCCTGCTGATGGGCATGGTCATCAACAACGCGATCCTGCTGGTCGCGCAGGCGCGCGAGGCGCAGTCCGCCGGCGCATCGCTGGATGATGCGCTGCGACAGGCGCTCGACCAGCGCCTGCGCCCGATCCTGATCGCGGCGCTGACCGGCGTGCTCGGCGCGCTGCCGATGGCGATCAACCCCGGCCCCGGTGCGGTGATCTATCGCGGCCTCGCGGCCGTGTCCGTCGGCGGCGTCGCGCTCAGCCTGGTGTTCACCATGGTGCTGGTGCCCGCGCTGATGCGCCTAGGCGGCGCCCGCAGCCGCAGCCGCGAAACCGCCATCGATCCCCTCGTCGGGGCCACCGCCTGAACCCGCTCCCGGAGAACGACATGCGTCCCCTGCAAGCCTCCCTGATCGCGACCGCCCTGGTCGGTGCCCTGCTCCTGTCGCAGCTGAAGATCGATGCCGACGCCGGCGCGCCGGCCAAGCCGGAGACGCCGCCCGCGACGGTCAGCGTCGCGCCCGCCGTCGGCACCGAATTCCTCCCCTGGCACTGGTCGCCGGGCAGCGTCGTCAGCCGGAGCGACTCGCGCGTCTCCGGCGACGCAGCCGGGCTGGTGGTACGGATCGCCGAGGTGGGCGACGAGGTGCGCGCCGGCCAACCCATCGCCGTGCTCGACGACACCGCACTGCGGCTCGAGGAACGCGAGAGCCGGGCCGTGGTCGCGCGCGTGCAGGCGCAGCTGGAACTGGCGCAGGCGCAGGAGCGCCGCTTCGCCACGCTCTCGGCGCAGCAGAACGTCGCCCGCGCGCAGTACGAGCAGCAGCGGGCCGATCGCGACGTGCTGGCGCAGGACCTCGCGCAGGCGCGCGCGCAACTCGCACGCACGAGCCACCAGCGCGAGCGGATGGTGGTGCGCGCGCCGTTCGACGGCATCATCGCCGAACGCCTGGTGCAGCCGGGCGAATACCTGCAGCCGGGCGAAGCGGTCGTGCGCCTGGTCGACACGGCCGCGCGCGAAGTCCGCACGCACGCGCCGGTGGCGCTGGCGCAGCACGTCGCACCGGGCGCCGCCGTCCGCATCCGCTCCGGCGGAACCGAACGCGAGGCGGTCGTGACCGCACTGGTGCCGGTCGGAGACGAGGCCTCGCGCCAGCTCGAACTGCGCGTCGCCATCGACCAGGACACCCTGCCCGTCGGCACCGCGGTGACCGTCGGTATGCCCGGTGCGCAAACGCGCGCGGTGGTGGCGGTGCCGCGAGATGCGCTGGTGCTGCGTCGCGAGGGCGATTTCGTGGTGCGCGTGGACGCCGCCGACCGGGCCGAACGCCTGCCGGTGCAGGCCGGCGACGAGTTCGATGGCATGGTCGAGGTGACCGGCGGCATCGCGCCGGGCGATCGCCTGGTCGTGCGCGGCGCGGAGCGCGTCGAGCCAGGACAGGCGCTGAGCATCCAGCCGCTCACGGAACCCCTGGCCATGCGCTGACGTTTTCTGGGCTGCGCCCCGCCCCGCCTGCGGTCAGATCCTGGACACGCTCCAGGACACCATCCTGCCGTCGCGATACGGCATCACGCCGTGGAAGGCGCGCGGGTCGTCGTCGAACACCAGCGGCAGGAAGTGGCGGTCGCCGTCCCACAGCGGCAGGTCGAGGATGCGGTCGACGTCGACCCACTCCAGCGTGCCTTCCGGGTTCGACGCGAACGGCTCGCCGCCGTAGCCCGTGACGACGAACAGGAAACCCAGCCAGTCCTCGCCATGCTTGCCGAAGCCCGGCCAGCTGATGGTGCCGCGCAGCGTCATCGCCTCGCAGGTGATGCCGGCTTCCTCGAGGATCTCGCGGCGCATGCCGGCGACCACGTCCTCGTCGGCTTCGAGCTTGCCGCCGAGGCCGTTGTACTTGCCCAGGTGGTGGTCGCCGGGGCGCGCGTTGCGGTGGATCATCAGGACCCGGCGGCGGTCCGGCGACAGCACGTAGCCGAGGGTGGCGACGATGGGGGTGTAGGGCATCGGGCAGTGCAGGTGCGGGAAACGCACATTCTAGGCGAGGAGGTCGCCGCTCGCGGGGCCGTGCGCATTCCGCCGCCCCCGGCTGTCATTTCGACCGAAGGGAGAAATCTGCTTCCTGTTCCAGCCGGGAATACAAGCAGATTTCTCCCTTCGGTCGAAATGACAG
>JAFAEU010000211.1 GCA_023423855.1 Pseudomonadota bacterium
TCGTCGAACTCGAAGCCGTACTGGAAGCCGGAGCAGCCGCCGCCCTGGATGTAGACGCGCAGCTTCAGCGCCGGGTTGCCTTCCTCGGCGATCAGTTCGCGCACCTTGCCGGCCGCGGCCGGGGTGAAGTCGAGCGGGCGTTCGAGCGAGAGGTAGTCGGGGGCAGCCGTTTCCATGCCCGCAGGATGGGGGGGCGCGGCGCCGACTTCAAGCGCAGGCGTCGACCGCTGTGTTCAGCCGGCGCCTGCGCGCACGATCGCATCGCCCCAGGGCAGCGTCTGCTCGACCGGCGCGCCGCCCGCCGGCGCCAGCCGCACGCTGATCCGCAGCGGCTGGAAGCCCGGCGGCAGGACGATCTCGCCCTCGATCTGCTGGAAATACTTGAACGAGTACTCCACGCCCGCCGCATCCGGCTGCTGGCGCAGCGCCGCCCAGTCCAGCTTCTGCAGCTTGCCGTCCTGGGTGCCTTCGACCGACAGCGTGAGCCGGCCCGAACTCACCGCGCCGCGGTTCAGGTTCTGGGTCAGGGTGACGGTGTAGTGCCAGGCCTGGTCGGTCTGCGGCGTCATCTTCAGCTCGTGCACCGCCAGCCCGCGGCGCTGCGCGGTGGCGCCGACGAAGCGCTCGTAGAAGGCGACGTCAGCGCGCAGCGCGGAGATCTCCTCGTCGCGTTCGGCCAGCGTGCCCTGCAGATCGCGGTTGGCCTCGCGGCTGATCTGGTCGGAACGGGTCAGGGTGGCGACCTGCTGTTCCAGCGAGTCGATCCGGGACTGGCGCGTCGCCAGCTCCGTGCGCGGATCGCCGTCGGGTCCGCCCACGGAGGTCCACACGCCCCAGATGCCGAAGGCCAGCGCGACCACGAACAGGCCGAGCACGGCGTAGCCGGCGGGAGACGCGGCCGGCGGCGGCGCGAGGGGGGACGGCGGCGGGGTGGCGTCGGACGGTGCGGGTTCGGTCATCGGGCCGGTATAGCGACCCGCCCGAGGCGGCGTCAAGGCGCGCCGACTGCTTTTGCCCGGGCCGCAGAGCGTCCGGACCAGCCATCCGGGCCCTTCCCTGATGCGCCGGGCGGGCTCGGCGAAGGGTCCGGTTTTGCGGCCTCCGGACGCAAGATCCCTCACTGCGTTCGGGATGACAGGTTGCGGAACTCGATGTGGCCGGAGCCATATACTTCGGCCTGCAGGCCCGCGCCTGCCGCGTTGTCCAGTCGCCGTCCCGCCTGCCGAGGAGCGCCGCCATGTCCGAAGCCCACCTGTTCGCCGTCGGCGTGCTGCTGGCCTGGCTGGCGGGCATCCGCGCCTATCTCACCGTGTTCGGCGTCGGCATCGCCGGCGCGCTGGGCTGGCTTGACCTGCCGCCGGCGCTGGAAGTCACCGCCTCGCCCTGGGTGCTGGGCGTGTCCGGCGCGCTGGCGGTGACCGAATTCCTCGCCGACAAGATCCCCGGCGTCGATTCGGGCTGGGACCTGCTGCAGACGCTGGCGCGGGTGCCGGCCGGCGCCTTCCTCGCCGCGGCGGCGCTGTCGCCCGACGGCGAGCTGGGCGCGGGCATGCTGGCCGCCGGCGCCGGCGTCGCCTTCACCAGCCATGCGATCAAGGCCGGGTCGCGCGCGCTGCTCAACACCTCGCCCGAACCGGTGAGCAACTGGACGGCGTCGGCGACCGAGGACGTGGTCGTGGTCGGCGCGCTGGGCCTGGCCTGGGCCTATCCCTGGGCGGTGCTGGCGATCGTGGTCGCGATCGGCGCAGGGCTGTTGCTGCTGCTGTGGTGGGTCTGGCGCAAGCTGTTCAGGCGCGCGCCGCAGCCGGCGCCGGGTTGAGCGCGTCGTCACAGTTTCGCGGGGTTGCGCGCCGGACTGGCCGTGCCGCGGCGCCTTTGACGTGCCATAGTCGGACGGCCGCGTTGTCGTAATAATGCCGGCACCAGGGGGAATCGGAATGAATCGCGTGGCTGCGCAGGCAGACTCCTCGCCCAATCGGCTGTTGCCCCGGCGGCAACGGCCGACTGCTGCGTCGCGCCTGATCCACGCCGCGCGACTGGTTGCCCGTGTTCTTCGTTTCCGACAAGGTTCCTGCGGTGTCTGAAGCCGACAATCGCCAACGCGCGGAATTCCCGCCCGCCGGTTTCTGGCGGCGCTGGTGCGAGGATGCGTCGCCACCGGTGCTGCCGCGCGCCGAAGCCGCCCCCCCCGCGATCGAGGTCGCGCCACCGCCGGCCAGGCCGGCGGCCACGCCGCTGCAGTCGGCGCGCGATGCCGCCCCCTACCGCGTGCTGGTCGTCGAGGACGATCCCAGCCAGGCCCTGTTCGCCGAGAGCGTGCTCAACGGCGCCGGGATGCAGGCCCAGGTGGTGTCGGTCACCAGCGAGGTGATGGATGCGATGGAACAGCTGCGCCCGGACCTGGTGCTGATGGACCTGCACATGCCGGGCCTGGACGGCGCGGAGTTGACCGAGTTGATCCGCGCGCACGCCGAGTTTGCGCCGGTCCCGGTCGTGTTCCTGACCGGCGACGAAGATCCCGAGCGCCGCTTCGAGGCACTGGATATCGGCGCCGACGATTTCCTGCGCAAGCCGGTGCGCCCCAAGCACCTGGTCTCGGCGGTGCAGAGCCGCATCGTCCGCGCGCGCGCGCTGCTGGCGCCGGCGGCGGGCGAAGGCCGGCACCCGGTGACCGGCCTGCACACGCGGCCGCAGATGCTGCAGCTGCTGTCGGCCTCGGTGGCCGGCGCGCGCAGCGGCGCCACGTTCTTCGTCGAGATCGCGGGCACCGCCGCGCTGCGCGACCGCTTCGGCTACGCCGCGCTGGAAACCCTGCTCAGCGACGCCGGCCGCAGGCTCGGTGAAATCGCCGGCGACCACGCGGCCTCGCGCCTGAACGACAACACCTTCCTCGTGTTCGCGCAGGGACCGGACAGCGAGGCGCTGCCCGCGCTCGGGCGGCAGCTGCGCGACGGCCTCGGCGAGCACGCCTTCGC
>JAFAEU010000368.1 GCA_023423855.1 Pseudomonadota bacterium
GACGCGCTCCCGGCGCGCGAGGAGCCGCGGACGCTGCTGCAGACCGACCGGCGTTGACCGCAGGCGCGAAGGAACGGGTATCCGGATTCCAGCGCGGGTCACGATCCGTGGCGCTCCCTTCCCACGCTTTGCTGGAAAGGTGCCGAAGGTGCGCGAAGCGGGCTCTTCTCCCGCTGGCGGAAGAAAGGAGGCAGTGACCGTTCAAGCATCGCGGACGCAACATGCGAGCCGTCGCGCGCAGTTAACGACCTGGCCGCACGCGCCGTCCTTTCGATGCGCACACCGCGCAGCCCGCCGTCCCCCCGGCGCGGCCCATCCGACGGGAGAATCCAGATGAGCCTTCGACGCACAAGAGCGCTGTGCCACGGCATCGCACTGTCCGCACTGCTGCTCGCCGCACCCGCATTCGCGGGACCGCCGCTGCTGTGCCATCCCTTCGACACCGGCGGTGCGCCGTCGCTGGACTGGGGCGGCAAGGGCTGGAACCAGGCGCGCGCCGACTATCCGCTCGACCGCCTCGTCGCGAACACGGAGGCCCTGCTGACGCCCGCCACGCCGCTGATCGCGCGCATGGAAACGCTGCGCCGCGCGGCGATCTACGCCAGCCGCGACGGCCGCGTCGCGCGCGACCTCGCCGCACGGCTCGATGCGCGCCTCGCCGCCGCGTCCGGCAACGACGCGCGCGCGCTGGCTGCGTTCGACGCCGGTTACTTCCGCGAGACCGTGCAGGACATCGTGCGCCTGCAGGGCTACGACATGCCCGGCGTCGGCAAGGTCGACGCGCCGGCGCTGCGCAGGCTGCTCGCCGGCGGCGACGGCAGCGCGCTCATCGACGAGGCGCTGGCGCTGCGTCCGCGCGATGCTTCCCTGCGCTTCGCCGCCGCGCTGGTGGCGGCCGCCGACCAGCGCAAGGACGATCATGCGACCCACGTCCGGCTCGCGCAGGCGGGCGCCGCCGAAGATCGCCTGCTGGCGATGAACATCGCGCAGATCGCGGACTAGCTGTTCTCATGGCTCCTTCCCCCGCTTGCGGGGGAGGGAGCTTACAGCGCGGCAATTGCCGCCCCGCAGGTTGACGACTGCACCGCGCGCAAGGCACCCGGACGCGGCACAATGCCGACCTTCGCCACGCCCCGCCACGCGCATGACCCAGCCCAGCACCACCGCCGAACTCGTCGCCCTCGGACAGCAGCGCTACCTGCCGGTCTACCGACCGCGCCAGGTGATCCTCGAACGCGGGCAGGGCGCGCGGCTGTGGGACCGCGACGGGCGCGAGTACATCGACTTCTCCGCCGGCATCGCGGTCTGCGGCCTCGGGCACAACGATCCCGACCTCGTCGCCGCGCTGACCGGGCAGGCGGGCAAGCTGTGGCACACCAGCAACGTTTTCTACAGCGAGCCGCCGCTGCGGCTGGCCGAGGAACTGGCCACCGCCTCGCGCTTCGCCTCGCGCGTGTTCCTGTGCAACTCCGGCGCCGAGGCCAACGAGGCCGCGATCAAGCTGATCCGCAAGTGGGCCGCCGCGCAGGGCCGCGAACCGTCGCGGCGCGTGATCGTCACCTTCCGCGGCAGCTTCCACGGCCGCACCCTGGCAGCGGTCACCGCGACCGCGCAGCCGAAGTACCAGGCCGGCTACGAGCCGCTGCCCGGCGGCTTCCGCTATGTCGATTTCAACGACGCGACTGCGCTGGAGGTCGCGATGGCCTGCGGCGACGTGGCCGCGGTGCTGGTCGAGCCGGTGCAGGGCGAGGGCGGGGTGATGCCGGCCGCGCCCGGCTTCCTGCGCACGGTGCGCGAACTGTGCGACCACCACGGCGCCCTGCTTGCGCTGGACGAGATCCAGAGCGGCATGGGCCGCACCGGCACCCTGTTCGCGCACTGGCAGGACCAGGTCGCGCCGGACATCGTGACCCTGGCCAAGGCGCTGGGTGGGGGATTCCCGATCGGCGCGATGCTCGCGGGCCCGAAGGTCGCCGAGGCGATGCAGTTCGGCGACCATGGCACCACCTTCGGCGGCAACCCGCTGGCGGCGGCGGTGGCGCGCGTCGCGCTGCGCAAGCTGTCCTCGCCGGGGATCATGGCCAACGTGACGCGACAGGCGGCGGCGCTGCGCGCCGGCATCGACGCGCTCGACCGCAACCTCGACCTGTTCTCCGAAGTCCGCGGCCGCGGGCTGATGCTCGGCGCCGTGCTCAAGCCCGGACACGCCGGCCGCGCCGGCGAGCTGCTCGACCTCGCCGCCGCCAACGGCCTGCTGTTGCTGCAGGCCGGCCCGGACGTGCTGCGCTTCGTGCCGCCGCTCAGCATCGGCGACGCCGAGGTGGCCGAGGGCCTGCGCCGCCTGGCGCCCGCACTGCGCGATTTCGCGGTGAACGCGGCGCGCTGACTCTGCCGGGATGGGGAGAAGTCCGCGGCGATCGCCCGCCAGCGAACCGGCATCACCCCCACGTCCGCGCACCTGGGCGGGGAACCAGGCAGGCCTGTCATTTCGACCGGAGGGAGAAATCCCCCTCCGGCGCGCGTGAAGAAGATGTCTCCCTGCGGTCGAAATGACAGGGACATGGAACGGACGACGGGAATGCGCCGGACGCAGTGCGTACACCGCTCGAATCTGCGGAGAAACGAAAAAAAGCCCCGGGCATTGGCCCGGGGCTTTTTTCCAGGGATGCAACGCGGGCGTTCGCCCGCCGCACCGGTCACCAGAAGCGGATATCCGCGCTCAGCAGGTACGAACGCGCCGGCCCGAGCAGCACGCGCGACATCGGCCAGTTGCCCGAGGTGGCATAGGTCTCATCGGTCACGTTGTCGACGTTGAGTCGCAGCGTGAGCTTCTCGTTGAACGCATACGAGGCCATCAGGTTGCCGACGGTGTAGCCGGGCAACTCGCCCCAGCGGCCGTTCGGGATCAGGCGGTCGGCGTCGTCCGGGCGGCCGGCCCAGGAATCGCCGGCGTGCTGCACGCCGCCGCCGAGGACGAAGCCGTTGCCGAAGTCGTAGGTGGTCCACAGGTTGGCCGAGCGCCTGGGCGTGAACGAGAGCTGGCTGCCGTCCACGCCTTCGCCGCCGGCGACGATCGCCGCGCAGTCGGCAACCGTCGCGCCGGCGCGGTAGTCGGCCGGTGCCGCGGTGCAGCGCGCCTGGTCGAGGTAGCTGCCGATCCGGCGCTCGCTGTCGAGGAACACCGCGCCGGCGAACACGGTCCAGGCGTCGGTGATGCGGCCGACCGCGCTGAGCTCCACGCCGCGCACCACCTGCTTGCCGTAGCCGCGCAGCACTTCCGGGCTGGCGGCGTCGCCCGGCTCCTTGCCGGTGACGGCGACGCTGCGCCGCTCGGTGTTGAAGATCGCGGCGGTGGTGCTCAGGCGCTCGTCGAAGAAGTTCCACTTCACGCCGAGCTCGTGGCTGACCGCGCGCTGCGGCTTGGCCGATTCGTTGTTCTGCCCGGCCAGGCCGGGGAAGGTGTTGTTGCCGGTGCGCGAGATGTCGGGGTTCGACAGGTAGTTGCCTGGCGGCAGGGTGGCGATGTTGACCGCGGCGTACAGCGTGCCGTTCTCCACCGGTTTGAACACCAGGCCCAGCTTGCCGCCCAGCGTGGTCTCGCCGACCTCGTAGCCGTCCGGCCCCTGCGGCGAGCCGTCGGCATTCCTGCTGTCGATCTCCACCTCGTAGCGTTCCGCGCGCAGGCCGCCGGTCAGCTGCCAGCGCTCGCTGAACTGTACGGTGTCGTAGAGGTAGGCGGCGACGGTGTCGATCAGCACGCGGCTGGTCTGCGTCGGCGTCGGCTTGCCGTGGACGGCGCGGCGGTAGTCCGGTGCGAACGCATCGGTCGCCGGCGGGTTGACCGTGCCGAAGCGGCCGCTCTCCGACTCCTCGCGGCTGAACTCGAGGCCGGCGGCGAGCGTGTGCGAGACCGCGCCGGTGTCGAAGCGCGCGCCGAGGTTGGTCAGGTTCGACAGGCCGGTGTTGTCGCGCTGGTAGAACTGGGTCTGCGCGTGGCCGTTTCATCGGCGGCGACGTAGCCGGTGGGCACGGTGAAGCCGGAGTCGCGCGTGGTCGAACTCCAGCGGGTCTGGTTGCTGAGGGTCAGCGTTGGCGAGAAGTCGTGCTCGATGCGCGCGAGCACCGACGAGGTGACGTTCTCGTCGTAGTCCGAGGCCAGCCCGTAGAAGCTGTCGCTGTCGGCGCGCGCGGCGACAGGATCATGGTTGATCGTGCCTTCGATCATCGCGCCCGGCACGCCCCAGTCCGGGCGCCCGGACTGGCTGAGGTACTGCGCGGCGAGGATCACGCGGGTATCGGTGCCGAGGCCGAAGGCCAGCGAGGGCGCGATGCCGAACGCATCGCTACCGGCGTGCTCGCGCCCGGCCACGCCGCCGCCCTTGGCCAGCAGGTTCAGGCGCAGCGCGCTGGTCTCGCCGATCTGGTTGTTGATGTCGACAGTGCCGCGCAGGCGCGCGTCGGCATCGGTGCCGTCGGTGCCATAGCTGGCGGTGCCGCGGGCGAAGTAACCCAGCTGCGGGGTCTTGCTGACGAGGTTGACGTAGCCGCCGAGGCCGCCGCGACCGTTGTCCGCCGCCGGGCCCTTGGCCACTTCCACCTGCTCCAGGTTGAACACGTCGCGCGCGTAGTTGCCCGAGTCGCGCACGCCGTCGATGAAGATGCTGCCGCTGGTGTCGAAGCCGCGCAGGCTGAAGTTGTTGTTGCTGGTCCCGAAGCCGTTCTCGCCGGCGTTGAAGCTGATGCCGGGGGTGTTGCGCAGCACGTCGGTCAGGGTCTGCGCGCCCTGGGCGTTGAAGACGTCGGCCGGCACCACCGAGATCGTCTGCGGGGTGTCGAGCAGCGGCGCGGTGAGCTTGGGCGAGGAGGCGCGGGTCGGTGCTTCGCCGACGACTTCGATCGTGTCGAAGGTGCGTTCGCGAGCGGTGTTCCCGCCGGTGTCCTGGGCATGCAGCGGCATGGTCGCAAGGGCGGTCAGCAGGGCCGCGGCCAGCGGGCTGCGGCGGAACGGCGAACGGGTGTGGAGAGGCATGGGCGGGATTCCGGAGGAAGTGGAAGTGGGGTCGGATTGCAGGACGCCGGCGGCGGAGCCGTACCGGCGCGGCAGCGGAAACGAAGGAAAGGGACGCGGGCGACATCGCGTGAGTCCGCGCGCGGCGGACCGGGGAAGCGCCGCGTCAGGCCGTGATCGGCGGGGCGCGGCTGCGCGCCGCCGGCAGCGGCGGATGCATGGGTGCGCCCGCGGCGACGGCGGGCAAGGGGAGTTGCGCCGCCGGCGGGCGGAGCGTCAGAAGCACCGGCTGCGCCATGACGGGAGCCGGGCAGGCCTGTGCGCCGTGGTCCGCGTGCTGCGCGGCGAGCATGGCTCCCCGGCGCGGCTTTTTCGCCCGCAGCGTGTCGGACGCCGGGGCGCCCGGCGCCTGCGGCAGCGGGACCAGGCCTGGGAGGCTTGG
>JAFAEU010000222.1 GCA_023423855.1 Pseudomonadota bacterium
GCAGTCCAACGCGCACTGCCCACACCCCCATTTCCGCGCAGCCGCTCGCGCCTCCGGCAGGCACCGACGACGCCGGCGCCTGGTTCCGCGACTGGCCTGAAGGCACGGATCCGGCCCAGGTGGGCGCACGGCTCGCGCACGCCTTCGCCCGCGCCGACCCCGAAGGCTCCAGGCACTACAAGCTTGCCTGCACCTGGTACGGATCGCTCACCGTGGCCGACCTGCTGCAAGACGCGTCGCTGCGCGACGCCCTGGTCGCGATGTACGCGCCCTACCGCGGCAGCCACGCCGACCTCCTCGCAGGCCCGGGGCACGTGGACGACAACGTCTTCGGCATCGTTCCGCTGGAGATCGCGCGGCAGGTGCGCGATGCCGCCCTGCTCGCCGAAGGCCTGGCGATCGCCGACCACCAGCGCGCGCGCATCGATGCGCACAAGCGCTTCGCGATCGACGACATGTTCATGATCACCGCGCTGCAGGTGCAGGCCTGGCGCGCGTCCGGGAATCCCGCCTACCTGGACACGGCGGCGGATGCAATGGTCGAGTACCTCGACGCCCTGCAGCAGGACGACGGCCTGTTCTCCCACCACGGCGACTTCCGCCACAGGTGGGCGCGCGGCAACGGCTGGGTCGCCGCCGGCATGGCCGAACTGCTGCGCGAACTGCCGCCGGACCATCCCCGTCATGCGGCCATCCGCAGCGGCTTCGAGCGGATGATGCGCGGACTCGTGCCCCACCAGATCACCGAAGGCGACGGCGCCGGCCTGTGGATGCAGATCGTCGATTCGCCCGACCCGCGCAACTGGCCCGAAACCTCCGGCAGCGCCATGTTCACCTACGCCATGATCACCGGCGTGCGCAACGGCTGGCTCGACGCCTCCACCTACGGCCCTATCGCGCGCGCCGGCTGGCTGGCGCTGGCCAAGCGGCTCACGCCGGAAGGCGAACTGCGCGACGTCAGCATGTGGGCGTACAAGCCCGGCTCGCACCCCGGCGGTCCCGACTACGCCGGCGACGAGGAGAACTACTACTTCGAACGCCCGCGCCTGACCGGCGACCAGCACGGACAGGCGCCGATGCTGTGGGCCGCGGCTGCATTGCTGCGCCAGACAAACAGCTGATCGTCCGCTTCCGTCGAAAGCGGCCCGGACCCAACGGCATCTACCCGACGACCACGTCCAGCGGCAGCACCCCGCCCAGCCCCATGATCGAGGCAGTGGTCGCCATCACCGTCCACGACGCGAACGTCTGCTTCATCGACATGTTGAATAATTCCTTGACGTGCGGGCCGAACACGCCGCCGGGCCCACCGCGGGAACCATCGGTTCCGCCAGCGGCGCTCGTCCGGCACCGAGGCAGGCCGGGCCATGCTCTATTCCTGGTCCCGTGTCCGGACAGCCTGCTGCATCGCCGGATGCCCGCCCATTCGCTGCAGCAGGAAGTCCATCAGCACGCGCACCCGCAGCGGCATGTGGCGACCGGCCGGATAGAGCAGGGAAAAGGCCCGGCTCCGGCCGGCATAGGGCTTCATCACCTCCACCAGCGCTCCGGTGTCCAGGTCGCCTTCGACCATGAAGCGGGGCACTTGCAATAGCCCACCACCGTGGCGGGCGAGCGTGATCGTGGCAAGGACGTCGCCGGAACAGGCCAATCCCCCCTCCGTGAGCACCTCGACGTCCACGCCGTCGTGGCGGAACAGCCAGGGGACGCGCTGCCCATTGCTGGGCAGGTCGAACTGGATGCACTCGTGCCGCGCGAGTTCCTCCAGCGTGTCGGGCGCCCCGGCGCGCGCGACGTAACCCGGCGCGGCAACGACGATCAAGGGATCGTCCAGCAGGCGACGCGCGATCAGGCCCGAATCCGGCGGATTGCGGCCGCGCACCGCGAGATCGAAGCCTTCCGCCACGAAGTCGACGTTGCGGTTGCCCATGTGGATGTCCAGCTTCACTTCCGGATAGCGCAACCGGAAGTCCGGCAGCAGCGGCAGAATGCGAAGGTGCCCCAACGGCGTGGGCAGGCTGATGCGGATCGAGCCGCTGGGCTGCAACTGCTGGCCGCCGAGTTCCCGCTCGACCTCGATGAGCTGATTGAGCGCCTGCCGGCATTGGGCGTGGTAGATCCGTCCTTGCTCGGTCAGGCGAATCCGGCGCGTGGTACGGGCGAACAGACGCGTCCCCAGACGCAACTCCAGCCGCGCAACCGTGCGGCTCACGGCCGCAGGCGTCACGCCGGCCAGCCGGGCCGCCGCAACGAAGCTGCCGTGTTCGGCCGCCAGGCAGAACAGTTCCAGGCTGCCGAGCATCAAGTCGTCCAGCTGTCGCGGCATATGCACATCATGTAATGAGTGAAGTGAATTGTCCGCCATTTATTGATCCAATGGCCATGAATAACATGGCCGGCGCCCTCTCCTTCCCGGAACCGACCATGAAGCTCTACTACGCTCCCGGCACTTGCTCACTGGCTGTCCACGTCATCCTGCGCGAAACGGGGATGCCGTTCTCGCTGGCCCGGGTCGACCTGAAGCACCATCGCATCGATGGCGAAGGCGATCTCTACGCGGTCAATCCCAAGGGGAAGGTGCCGATACTGGAACTGGCCGATGGCCGCCGCCTCAGCGAAGGCCCGATCATCGCCCAGTTCATCGCCGAGCAGGCCGGTGCGGGTACCCTGCTTCCCGCCACCGGCGACCCGGCCCGCTACGCGGTACTGGAATGGCAGGCGTATGTCTCCAGCGAACTGCACAAGACCTACAGCCCGCTCT
>JAFAEU010000394.1 GCA_023423855.1 Pseudomonadota bacterium
ACGTGCGCCAGGCCTATCGCGCGCCGCAGGCCAGCGCCTGGCGCTTCGCCGACCCGGCCACCACGGCGGCCGCGCAGGGCGACCTGCTGTGCTACGTGCGGGTGCCGTCGCGAACGTTCGGCTTCGACGGACTGGGCGCGCGGATCGCGGGCAGCGATACCGGGCTCGACATGCACTGCGACATCGTGGTCGGCGCCGATACGGCGGATGGAAACGTCGCCTACCTGGTCGGCGGCAACGTGGTCGACGGCGTCACCATGCGCCTGCTGCGGCTGGCCCCGGACGGACGCTTCGAGCGCCTGCCGACGCGGGCACCGGGCGACGTCGAGTGCTCGCCGGACGCGCAGGCCGCGTGCAACGTCAGCCGCCAGGACTGGGCGGTGCTGCTGCAGCTGCGGCCGGAGCATGAGTTCGTGGCACTGGCCGCGCCGCCGGCGGGGACGCGGGTGGCCTGGGCCGAAGGTGCACGCGCCGCGGCGCCTTGAGCCCGGGCGAACTGCTTTCGGCTGTCGTCCCGTGGACGCTGCCTACTGCAGGAACGCGGCAAGCGCCTCGCCGTAGGCGGGGAAGGCCTGGATGTCGTTGTGCCCGGCCTGGTCGATCGCGACGACATGCGCCCGCGGCAGGCTGCGCACCAGCGCGTCGGTGTTCGCGGGCGGGATCACCTCGTCGCGTCCGGCGCGCAGCACCAGCACCGGGCCGCGGTACGCACGCAGGAAGTCCGCCGAAGGGTAGGGATCGCGCAGCAGCCAGCGCACGGGCAGCCAGCGGTAGTGCACCTGGGCGACGTTGGCAAGGCTGTCGAAGGGCGTGACCAGGGCCAGCCGGTCCATCGGGCGCTGCGCCGCGACGTGGCTGGCGATGCCGCTGCCGAGGCTGCGCCCGATCGCCGACACCGGCCGGCCGGGATGCCGTGCCTGCACGTCGTCGAAGAAGGCCAGCGCATCGCCGAGCAGGGCATCGCCCGACGGCGCGCCGTCGCTGGCGCCATAGCCGCGGTAGGCAAGCAGGTAGACCGTGCGCCGCGGGAACCAGCGCGCGAAATCGTCGCGGTTCGCCTGCACCGATTCGCCGTTGCCGCCGAAGTACACGATCGCCGAGTCCTGTCCCGGATTGACGATCCAGCCGCGCAGTTCGACGCCGTCGCGGGCCAGCGCATAGTCGGTGCCGTCACGCGCCGTGCGCGTGTACTCGGGCAGGTAGATCATCTTGCGCTGCGCGAAGAACAGCAGGGCGCATAGCGTGGCGTAGGCCAGCACCAGCACGATCGCCAGCGTCGCCAGCATCCTGCGCATCAGCCGTGGCGTCGGCGGGCGGCCTCGAACGCCGCCAGCTGTTCCGGCGTCGCCTCGCGCTGGTGCTTCGCCTTCCAGTCGGCGAAGGGTTCGCCGTACACGGCCTCGCGCGCCTCTTCCTTGGTCATCGCGATGCCGCGCGCCACGGCCGCCTCGCGATACCAGTCGGCCAGGCAGTTGCGGCAGAAGCCGGCCAGGATCATCAGGTCGATGTTCTGCACGTCCGGCCGCTGCCGCAGCAGGTGGTCGCGCAGGCGGCGGAACACGGCGGCCTCGATGTGCGGGGCCTCGGAATCGTCATCGTGCGTCATGGTTTGCTCCTTGGCGGCGCGCGGCGGGGTCGTGAGACAATACGCGCTCCCGATTCCGCCATCCACGCCGCATGACCGCACGCATCCTCGACGGCAAGCGCATCGCCGATTCCCTGCTCGACGAACTGCGCCTGCGGGTCGATGCGCGCCTGGTCGCGGGACTGCCGCGCCCCGGACTGGCCGTCGTGCTGGTCGGCAGCGATCCCGCCTCGCAGTCGTACGTGCGCAACAAGCGCCGGGCCGCGGAAAAGGTGGGCATCCACGCCTTCGACTTCGACCTGCCCGCGGGCACGTCCGAGGCCGAGCTGCTGGCGCTGATCGACCGGCTCAACGCCGACCCGGCCGTGCACGGCATCCTCGTGCAACTGCCGCTGCCCGGCATCCCCGACGCCACGCGCCTGATCCACCGCATCGACCCGCGCAAGGACGTCGACGGCTTCCACCCCGAGAACGTCGGCCACCTCGCGCTGCGCCAGTTCGGCCTGCGCCCGTGCACGCCGCGCGGCATCACCACGCTGCTGGCCTGGACCGACCGGCCGGTGCGCGGGCAGAGCGCGACCATCGTCGGCGTCAGCAACCACGTCGGCCGGCCGATGGCGCTGGAGCTGCTGATCGCCGGCTGCACGGTCACCAGTTGTCACAAGTTCACGCCGCAGGATGTGCTGCGGCGGCACGTGGGCGAGGCCGACATCCTCGTCGTTGCCGTGGGCCGCCCGGACCTGATCCCCGGCGACTGGGTCAAGCCGGGCGCGGTGGTGATCGACGTCGGCATCAACCGGCTCGACGACGGCCGCCTGACCGGCGACGTCGAGTTCGAGGCCGCGGCCCGGCGCGCCAGCTGGATCACCCCGGTCCCGGGCGGGGTGGGGCCGATGACCGTGGCCACCCTGATGCAGAACACCCTCGAGG
>JAFAEU010000409.1 GCA_023423855.1 Pseudomonadota bacterium
CATCAGCTTCAGCACGCGCGGGCTGGCATGCTGGAACGGGATGTCGAGGTAGGGCAGCAGCCTGCCCTCCGCCATCAGCGGGATGATATCGTCGACGTGCGGGTACGGGTACACGTAGTGCAGCCGCGTCCACACGCCCAGTTCGGCCAGGCCCTCGCACAGCGCCTTCATCCGCGTCTGGTACGCCTTGCCGCGCCACTCGCGTTCGGCGTATCTGACGTCGACGCCATAGGCAGAAGTGTCCTGCGAGATCACCAGCAGTTCCCTCACCCCGCCACGCGCGACCAGCCGCTCGGCCTCGCGCAGCACATCGCCGACCGGGCGCGAGACCAGATCGCCACGCATCGACGGGATGATGCAGAAACTGCAGCGGTGGTTGCAGCCTTCGGAGATCTTCAGGTAGGCGTAGTGCTTCGGCGTGAGCTTGACGCCGACGTCGTCGGCCGCGCGCCGCGGCACGAGGTCGACGAACGGATCGTGCTTCGGCGGCAGCGCCCTGTGCACGGCGGACATCACGCTGTCGTAGTCCTGCGGGCCGCTGATCGAGAGCACGTCCGGATGCGTCTCGCGGATCAGGCTCTCGCGCTTGCCCAGGCAGCCGGTGACGATCACCTTGCCGTTCTCGGCGATCGCCTCGCCGATCGCGTCCAGCGATTCGGCCACCGCCGAGTCGATGAAGCCGCAGGTGTTGACCACCACCACGTCGGCGTCGTCGTAGCTCGGCACCAGGTCGTAGCCCTCGACGCGGAGCTGGGTGAGGATGCGCTCGGAGTCGACCAGCGCCTTGGGGCAGCCGAGGCTGACGAAACCGACCTTGGGATTGGCTGCGGACATGGCCGTGGCTGGGGGAACGGAGGTCGTGCGCCGGCGGCGGCAGCGTGACGGGCGCGCAGTATAGCGTCGGGTGGAACGGGGTCGGCTCCGCGCTTTTTGCATACACGACTGGCTGGCCCCCACCCAGCCCTCCCCCGCCTCACGCCCCCTCCGCTAGAATCGGGCCATCCGCACGGACGAGGCGACGGCATGGGCCAGGACATCGTCATCCAGGCGCCGCAGGGGCCGATCGACGCCTGGCGCTCGGCCCCGCCCGACCGCGCCGCAGCGCTGGGCGCCGTGGTGGTGGTGCAGGAGATCTTCGGCGTCAACGAACACATCCGCAGCGTCGCCGACGGCTACGCCGCCGCCGGCTACGTGGCGCTGGCGCCCGCGCTGTTCGACCCGGTCTCGCGCAACGTGGAGCTTGGCTATGACGAAGCCGGCTTCGCCCGCGGCCGCGCGCTGGTGTCGGAACTGGGCACCGACGGCGCGGTCGCGATCGTGCGCGCCGCGGCGGCCCACCTGCAGGCGGAGGGACTGAAGGTGGCGGTGGTCGGGTTCTGCTGGGGCGGCAGCATGGCCTTCCTCGCCAACACCCGGCTCGGCCTGCCCGCAGTGTCCTACTACGGCGCGCGCACGCGGCCGTTCCTCGCCGAACCGCTGCGCGCGCCGATGCTGTTCCATTTCGGCGAGGACGACGCCAGCACGCCGCCGAAGGACATCCAGGCGCATCGCGATGCGCAGCCCGGTGCCGAACTGCACGTCTATCCCGGCGCCGGCCACGCCTTCAACCGCGACGTCGACCCGCGGCATTTCCATGCCGCCAGCGCCGCGCTCGCGCGCCGGCGCACGCTGGCCTTCCTCGAAACCGCACTGCGCTGACCGGAGGCTCGCCATGGGCAGGCATACGCACGCACCGACGCACTACGAACTGCATCCGCAGCTCGCGGCCGACACCCATCCGCTGGCCGCGTTCGAACTGTGCGAGTTGCGGCTGATGGACGATGCGAACTACCCGTGGCTGGTGCTGGTGCCGCGCCTGCCCGAGGCGCGCGAACTGCTCGACCTCGACGCCGCGCAGCGGCACCTGCTGACCGACGAGATCGACCGCGCCGCGCATGCGCTGCGCAGCGTGTTCCGGCCGTTCAAGCTCAACGTCGCCGCGCTCGGCAACCTCGTGCCGCAGTTGCACGTGCACGTGATCGCGCGCTTCGAGCACGACCCGGCCTGGCCGGCCCCGGTCTGGGGCCGCGTCGCCGCGCGCCCCTACACGCCCGACGCGCTGGTCGAGCGCATCCGCCTGCTGGACGCCGCGCTGCGCGCGTGAACGACACCACGATCGAGCCACTCGGCGAGGACGCACTGCTGCTGCGGCTGGATCGCCGCATCGACGCCGGCGCGAACGCGCGCGTGCACGCGCTGGCGGCGCGCATCGAGGCCGCGCGGCCGCCGTGGCTGCGCGAGGTGGTGCCGGCCTATGCCTCCCTGGCGGTGTTTCTCGACGACGCCGCGGACGACGAAAATCGCCTGCAGGCAGCGACCCGCTGGCTGCGCGCGCTGCTGGACGAAGCGGATGCGTCCCGTCCCGCGCCGGGCGCCGGCGTTCCCCCGTTCGACATCCCGGTCTGCCACGCGCCCGTCTTCGCCCCCGACCTCGATGCGCTCGCCGCGCATGCGGGTCTGTCGCCGCGGGAGGTGGTCGCGCGGCACTGCACCGGCGACTATCGCGTCGCGATGGTGGGATTCGCGCCCGGCTTCCCCTACCTGCTCGGCCTCGACCCGCGGCTGGCGATGCCGCGCCGCGCCACTCCGCGCACGCGCGTGCCCGCCGGCAGCGTCGCGATCGGCGGCGCGCAGACCGGCATCTATCCGCGCGAAGGCCCCGGCGGCTGGCACGTCATCGGGCGCACGCCGCTGGCGCCGTTCGACGCGACACGCGAGGCGCCCTGCCTGCTCGCCGCGGGACTGCGCGTGCGCTTCGTGGCGATCGACGAGGCTGCCTTCGACGCCCTGTCCGCCAGCGACCGCGCATGAACATCGAAGTCCTCGCGCCCGGCTTCGCCACCCTGCTGCAGGACGGCGGGCGCAGCGGCCTGCGCCGCCACGGCATCGCCACCGCCGGCGCGCTCGACCCCTGGTCGTTCGCGCTCGCGAACCTGCTCGCCGGCAACCCGCCGGGCGCGCCGGTGCTCGAAC
>JAFAEU010000230.1 GCA_023423855.1 Pseudomonadota bacterium
GCACCACGGCATCGGAGGGTGCGGCGCCCTCGGGCGTGGCGACGACCGCCGGAACCGGCGTCCAGACTTCGGTCTTCGCCGGATCGTCCTGCGCCTGGGCAAGCGCGGTGACCACGGCCAGGAAACAGGCCGCCATCGCGATCGGTTTGATCGTCATCTTCCCTCCAGAAAGATCGGCACACGCAAGTCGGTGGCTCATATCAGCGGGTCGCCCAGGCAGGCGTGCCGGGTTCATAGGCCATGTCGCCGTCGTAGTACCCCGGCACGGCGACGTATCGCAGCACTTCCGTCGCGCCCACCTCGGAGGTGAAGAAGCCGAACAGGACGAGCTGCTTGATCATCGTGAAGTAGTGCGGCTTCGTCGGCCCCGGGCTGGTGCCGTCGGGCGCCACCCATGCGCCGCTGGCCTGCGCCCTGGCCTCAGCATCGAGGGCGCGCAGCAGCTCGGTGCGGGCGTCGGGCGCCATCGCCATGAAGCGGCCGCCAGCGCGCTGGTCCAGGTCGGCCAGTCCGGAACGGAACGTCGCCTGGTCCCCGGGCGTGTAGCAGTCGGTCACGAACCTCGCCATGAACAGGCCCACGCCTGCGTCCTTCGCCCCGGGCGTGTCGGTCCGCGGCAGGATCGTCTCCGCGATTTCGTCCAGCCTGGCCACGTCGTCACTGGAAAAAGCACCCTCGCCGCCCGGGACGGCGGATTGGCCGTGGACGAAGGCCGGCAGACCGATCATCGCCGCGCCGGTGGCGGCAGCGATCATCTTCAGGAGTTCGCGACGTTCCATCACAGGTTCCCCGCCTTGAGTTCGCGCACCGCATGGTCCGCGGCCCGCGCGGTCAGCGCCATGTAGGTCAGCGACGGGTTGACGCAGCCGCTGGAGGTCATGCAGGCCCCGTCCGTCACGTAGACGTTCGGCGCATCCCAGACCTGGTTGTGCTCGTTCAGGACCGAGCTCCTGCGGTCGCGGCCCATCCGCGCCGTGCCCATTTCGTGGATGCCCATGCCCGGGGCGTAGTCGCCCTGCGTCGCCCTGACGTGCTTGACGCCGGCAGCCTCCAGCATCTCGGCGGCGTCCGCGCCCATGTCCTTGCGCATGGCCAGTTCGTTCTCGCGCAGGGACACGTCCATCGCCAGCACCGGCAGGCCCCACTTGTCCTTGCGCTCCGGATCGAGGCGGATGGTGTTGTCGTGATGCGGCAGCATCTCGCCGAAGGCGGTCATGCCGATGGTCCAGTCTCCCGGCACGCCCAGCGCCTCCTTCAGGCCGGCGCCGATGTTGAGCTCGGCGATGTCGCGCGACCAGCCGGTGCGGCTGGCCGAGCCCTGGTAGCCGAAGCCGCGGACGTAGTCGCGCCTGTCCTCGCCGACGTTGCGGAAACGCGGAATGTAGAACCCGCAGGGGCGACGGCCGAAGTAGTACCTGTCCTCGTAGCCCTCGACCGTGCCGTGGGCGCCGACCTGGAAATGGTGGTCCATGACGTTGTGGCCCAGCTCGCCCGAAGAAGACCCCAGGCCGCCTTCCCAGACGTCGGTGGCCGAATTCATCAGCACCCACGCCGAGTTGAAGGCCGATGCGTTGAGGAAGACGACGTTGGCCGTGTACTCATAGGTCTGGCCGTTCTCGGCGTCGATGATCTCCACCCCGCGCGCCCGCTTGCGGTCCTTGTCGTAGAGCACTTCCTTGACGATCGAGAACGGGCGCAGCGTCAGGTTGCCGGTCTTCATCGCCGCCGGCAGCGTCGCGGACTGGGTCGAGAAGTAGGCGCCGTACGGACAGCCCAGGATGCACTTGTTGCGGTACTGGCAGTTGACGCGGCCCTGCTCGACCCTGGGCTCGGTGATGTTCGCGGTGCGCGAGTGGATCAGGCGGCGCGCACCGCCGAACGCCTTCTCGATCCGCGCCGCCACGTCCTTCTCGACGACGTTCAGCGGGATCGGCGGCAGGAACTGGCCGTCGGGCAGGACGTCCAGCCCCTCGACGGTACCGGCGATGCCCGCGAACCGCTCGACATGGTCGTACCAGGGCGCGATGTCGGCGTAGCGGATCGGCCAGTCGACGGCGATGCCCTCCCGGGCGTTGGCCTCGAAATCGATCTCCGAAAGGCGGTAGCTCTGCCGGCCCCACATGAGCGAGCGGCCGCCGACGTGATAGCCGCGGAACCAGTCGAACCGCTTCGTTTCCGTATAGGGGCAGTCCTTCTCATTGGCCCACATTCCCTGCGTGTTCTCCGCCAGCACGTAGTCGCGCCTGAGGACCGGATGGTCCGCCTTCATCGCCTGGGTCGGGACGTTGCGATGCGGAAAGTCCCACGACTCCGTCGCCGCGTTGACGTAGTCCTTGATGTGCTCGATGTTGCGCCCGCGCTCGAGCATCAGCACCTTGAGCCCCTTCTCGGTCAGCTCCTTGGCGGCCCAACCGCCGCTGATGCCCGATCCGACGACGATCGCGTCGTAATGATTGTCTGCCATGGGGATGTTTCCCTGGGTGGATAGTCGATTTCAGACGTCGCAGAGGCGGATCGCTTCGCGCAGCGAAGCGACGGGATCCGGCGCTTCGGGGATGAACTCCTGCGCCAGGTAGCCGTCGAATCCGGTGTCGCGGATCGCGCGGCAGATGGCGGGATAGTTGAGCTCCTGGTCGTCGCCGATCTCGTGCCGGCCCGGCACGCCAGCGGTGTGGTAGTGCACGAAGAACGGATGGTGCTTGCGGATGGTGGCGATGATGTCGCCCTCCATGACCTGCATGTGGTAGATGTCGTAGAGCAACCCGAAGTTGTCCGACCCGATCCGCTCGCACAGTTCGATGCCCCACGCGGAGCGGTCGCAGAGGTAGTCGGGGTGGTCCACCCTGGAATTGAGCAGCTCCATCACCAGCATGACCCCGCGCTTCTCGGCATGCCCGAGGATGCGCTTGAGCCCCGCCTCGGCGTTCGCCAGCCCCTCCCCGGGATCCATGCCGTTGCGGTTGCCGGAAAAGCAGATGAGGTTGCGGTAGCCGGCATCGGCCACCAGGTCGATGTGGCGGGTATAGCGTTCCACCAGCTGATCGTGGAACTCGACCGCGGCGAAGCCCTTGTCCAGGCCGATCTCCGCGCCGTTGCACATCGAACTGGTCACGCCGTGCGCCTTCAGCGTGGACCAGTCTTCCGGGCCGACCAGATCGATGGCGGAAAAGCCGATCTGCTTCACCGTCCGGCAAAGCTGCTCGATCGATTGCTGCCTGAACGTCCAGCGGGCGACGGAATGCTTCAGGTTGCCCTCGAGCGGCTTTTCGGCGGTGCGCGCGGGCACCACCCTGGCCGCGGCCAGCCCGAGGCCACCCGCCACCGCCGCGCGTATCGCGGTTCGCCTCGTGAATCGGGCGTTCATGGCGCTCATCCCGGCTTCCCCGGACCGTAGCAGGAAGCTTGCTCAAACGAATCCTTCGAGGCATCGCCCCTGTCGCGGGGGGCACTTCGGCCACGGATGCGATGCGTCGACTTGATCGAATAGCTGCCCATCCATCCCGGCCTCCCAACCGGCATGAAACTTCAGGATTTGCCCGAATACAATCGATTGCACCATAGACAGCACGATGCCTGATTACAAGACTTCCGGCCTCGGAATTCCATGCTGCAAAGCACAACCATCAGCGCCCGCCGGTTGCCGTCCTGGGCACGGGAATCCAGATCCGTCCGCCTACCGGCCAGACTTGATGGCCGTCCATCGAGGTTTGGCCAGATTGGCCAAACTTCGCTGGATCGCGCAGCAGGATTGCGTTGGATGGGGGAGAAAATGGGCCCACCAGGACTCGAACCTGGAACCAAGGGATTATGAGTCCCCTGCTCTGACCATTGAGCTATAGGCCCATGCGGCGTGCAGTGTAACGGGCGGACGCGACGCCTTATCCATGAGACTGGGGTGCCGGCAACGCAGATCTCGCTGCGCCCGGGATGACAAGCCGGGAGCCGGCGGTGTCCGGGATCACGCAATGCCAGGCGACCGCCCAAAACGGCGGAAGCCCGCACGTGGCGGGCTTCCGGCAGGCGACGGCAGCGGCGCCGCGGTCAATCGATGTCGAGGAAACTCCGCAGCTGCTCCGAGCGGCT
>JAFAEU010000465.1 GCA_023423855.1 Pseudomonadota bacterium
AGCACCATCACTTCCCGGAAATCGCCGCCCTGGCCGTGCAGCAGCACGTGGTGGTCGTCGCGGTACGCGATCGCCGCACGCAACTCACCGCTGCCGTCGGTGAACCATTCGCGCCCTTCGCGGACGCTGCGGCCGAGGGCGGTCTTGCGGGTGAAGCGGAACCTGTCGAGCGAGCGCTGGTCCGAGACCGGCACCTTGTGGACCTGGACGCCCGCCGCGACGTTGTCGATGTAGACGCTGGCGAACAGGACGTGCCCGGGATCGTCCACCAGCGGGTCGACCAGCCGGCCCTTGTACGGGAACCTCAGCCGCTCGATGCTCCATTGCCCGACGTCGCCGCGGATGTGCAGCACGAACAGCATGTCGAGTTCCCCCGGCTCGCGGCAGCTGACCACCAGGGTGCGGTCGCCGGACCAGTGGATGCGGGTGATTTCCACCGGGAAATCCAGCACCGGCCGCGACTCCTCGCCGCGCAGGTCGATCAACCGCAGCACCCAGCGCGGCTCGTCGCCGCGCTTCGTGCGCTCGACGGTGGCGACCATGTCGCCGCCGGGATTGAGCCCCACCAGTTCGAGCTCGATCGGCTTCCACAGCACCTCGACCGGCAGCGGCAGCGGGCCGGGGGCGGGGACCGGACCGGGACCGGCGGCGGACGCCGCCGCGGGGGCGCCCTGTTCGCGATAGAACGCCGGGAACGGATCCGGGTAGTGGCCGCGATACTCGAACGGGTGTTCCCGCGCCAGCTGCGCGTGCGCCTGCCCCAGCCAGTCCATCGCCAGCAGGCCGCGGTTGGCGACGTGGACCATCACCCGCCGCTCGTCCGACCGCACCACGAAGTGTCCGGGATAGTTGACCACGCCCGGACTGACGGTGAACGAGTACCCGACGTCGTCGTCGGACAGCCGGTAGCGGACGCCCGCCTCGCGCAGGTTCGACCAGCGATAGCTTCCGGCCGGCAGCACGTACAGGCGCTTGGTCGTTCCCGCCGGCAGCGCGCGCAGGGTTTCCGACCCCAGCAGCGCATCGTTGCGCCGGATGCTCACCGACTGCAGCGCCTGCTCCGTATCCACGGCGACCAGCAGCAGTCCGCTTCCCTGCGGAACGACGACGGGTTCGTCCGCACGCACCTCGCGGATGGCCGCAGCCGCCGGACACGCCGACAGCGCCGCCAACAGCAGCAGCACGGCCCGCATCCCCCCCTTCGACGGAAGGCTCCCCATCCCTGTACCCCTCCCCATGCGGCCCACGATGATCGAACGACGGTTGCCCGGCTCACCCACCCATCCGGGTATGAAGACGATCCCACATTTCAGTACCCCGCCGCCTGCCCGTCCTTGCGCGATTCGCTGGCGCCGACGTAGCCGCCGTGCGGATTCACCATGATCGCCTGGTAGCCGCCGTAGGGGCCGTCGGCGAAGCGCACGCTGTGGCCCTTGCGCATCAGCGCGCGCACGGTGTCGTAGGGGAATCCGGTTTCGAGGTCGACCTCGCCGCCGTCGGTCATCGCCGCTGCCTGCCCGGCCGGCTCGGTCGAGCCATCGTGCTGGATGCGCGGTGCGTCGCCGGCTTCCTGCAGGTTCATGCCGAAGTCGATCAGGTTGAGCAGGATCTGCACGTGGCCCTGCGGCTGCATGGCGCCGCCCATCACCCCGAAGCTCAGCCAGGGCTTGCCGTCCTTCGTCGCGAACGCGGGGATGATGGTGTGGAACGGGCGCTTGCCCGGCGCGTAGCCGTTGGGATGGTCGGCCCTGAGCACGAACTGCTCGCCGCGGTCCTGCAGGATGAAGCCCAGTCCCGGCGGCGCCATGCCGCTGCCCATGCCGCGATAGTTGGACTGGATCAGCGAGACCATCATGCCCTCGCTGTCGGCGACGGTGAGGTAGATGGTGTCGCCCTCGTCGAGCTGCTTCGGCGTGCCCGGCTGCACCTCGCGCAGCGCGCGCTCCATCGAGATCAGCTTGCCGCGCTCGCGCGCGTAGTCCTTGGAGATGAGGCTGGCCACCGGCGCCGGATGGAAGGCGGGGTCGGCGTACCAGCGCGCGCGGTCGGCGAAGGCGAGCTTCTTGGCCTCGACGAACAGGTGCACGTGCTCGGGGCTGCCGAAGCCGTACGACTTCAGGTCATGCGGTTCCAGCAGGTTGAGGATCTGCAGCGCGGCGATGCCCTGCCCGCTCGGCGGCAGTTCCCAGACCTCGACGCCGCGATAGTTCGTCGACACCGGATCGATCCACTCGCCGGCGTGCGCGGCCAGATCGTCGTAGGAGAGAAAGCCGTCGTTGGCCTTGAAGTAGGCGTCGATGGTGCGCGCGATCTCGCCCTTGTAGAAGGCGTCGCGGCCGCCGTCGGCGATCTGTTGCAGGGTGTTGGCGAGGTTCGGGTTCTTCAAGGTCTCGCCGGTGCGCGGTGCGCGCCCGTCGATCGTGAACTGCTCGCGGAAGCCCGGCCACTTCGACAGCCGCGGCACCGAGCGGTCCCAGTAGTACCCGATCACCTCGTGCACCGGATGGCCCTCGCGCGCGTAGCGGATCGCCGGTGCGAGGTTCTGCGCCATCGTGCGCTTGCCGAAGCGCGCGTGCAGCGCGAACCAGCCGTCGACCGCACCCGGCACGGTCACCGGCAGCGGACCGTGCGGCGGGATGTCGGTCAGCCCGCGGCGCTCGAACTCGGCCAGGGTCAGCGACTTCGGCGAGCGCCCGGAGCCGTTGTAGCCGTGCAGCTTGTTCGTCGCCGGATCCCAGACGATGGCGAACAGGTCGCCGCCGATGCCGTTGCCGGTCGGCTCCATCAGCCCGAGCGCCGCGTTGGCGGCGATCGCGGCGTCGACCGCCGATCCGCCCGCCTTCATCACGTCGAGCGCGACCTGGGTGGCCAGCGGATGCGAGGTCGCCGCCATCGCGTGCGGGGCATGGACCTCGCTGCGGGTCGCGAACGG
>JAFAEU010000036.1 GCA_023423855.1 Pseudomonadota bacterium
GCGCCAGTCCGCCCGGTGCGGGCCGACCGTGGTGTGGCCGAGGCTGCGGTCGCGGTCGCGCGCGACCAGCAGGGCGTCGGCCAGCGACAGCTCGGCGCTGCGCCAGCCGGCGACGTAGTCCAGCCGCGGCTCGCCCAGCGACGGTCCCAGCGCGGCCATCACCCCGGGCAGGCGTGCCTGCAGCCGCGCCAGGTAGGCCGCGCGCCGGCGCGACAGCGGTTCCCCGGCCTCGGCCAGCTCGTGGTCCCAGCTGTCGAGCTGGCCGTCGCGGGCGCCGGCCTTGAGCAGGGCGTTGCGCTGCTTCAGCGCACGGGCGTAGCGCCGCCACAGCGACAGGAAGTCATGTTCCACGTGGAACAGGCCCCAGTCGAGGTAGCGCCGCCGCGGTTCGGACTGGCCCGACACCAGCGCATGGCTGCCCGGCTCGAAGCTGACCACCATCAGCGCCGCGCACAGTTCGCCCAGCTGGTCGACGGTCTCGCCGTCCAGCCGCCCCTCCCAGGACTGGCCGCTGTGGCGCAGGCCGGCGCGGCGCAGGCGCTCGCCGCCGGCCTCGCTCCATTCGACGAAGACCTGCAGCGCCTCGCTGCCGGCGCGGACCAGGCCGTCGCGGACCCGGCCCCGGAAGCCGCGGCCGTAGGCCATCAGGTGCAGGCCCTCGAGCACGCTGGTCTTGCCGGCGCCGTTGGCGCCGGCCAGCAGGTTCAGCCCCGGGCCGGGGTGCAGCTCGACCTCGCGCAGGCAGCGCAGGTCCTGGATCGTGAGGCGGGTCACGCGCACGGGCGGGCTCCGGGGTGCGCGGATGGTGCCGGGTTCGTGCTTCGGGTGATTCTTTCCGTGCGCCGGGTGGCCCCCACCCCACCCCACCCCCGCAGGCGGGGGTGGGCGCCGGAGCCGGTCCCCAGGCTGGCCCAAACAAAACGCCCGGACCGGGCCGGGCGTCGTCGTGCCTTGCCGTCGCTCTGCTGCGTCACAGCCGCAGCGGCATCACCACGTGGCGGCACTTCTCGCTGGAGGCTTCGCGCACCAGCGCCGAGGAGTTGGCGTCGCGCAGCTGCAGCACCACGTGTTCGTCGCGCAGCGCGGTCAGGGCGTCGAGCAGGTAGTTGACGTTGAATCCGACCGCCAGCCCGTCGACCGAGGTCTCGGCCTCGACCTCTTCCTGCGCCTCCTCCTGCTCGGGATTGTGCGCATTGATGCGCAGCAGGCCCGGGGAGACTTCCAGCCGCACGCCGCGGTACTTCTCGTTGGACAGGATCGCCGCGCGCTGCAGCGAGGCGCGCAGGGCCTCGCGGTCGATCTTGACCTCGCGGTCGGCGCCGATCGGGATCACCGCCTCGTAGTCGGGGAAGCGGCCGTCGATCAACTTGCTGGTGAAGGTGACATCGTCGCGCTTGACCCGGATGTGGTTGCGGGCCATCTCCAGCACCAGGCTACGGTCACCGCCCTCGAGCAGGCGCTGCAGTTCCTGCACGCCCTTGCGCGGGACGATGATCTGGCGCTTGTTCTGCACGGTTTCTTCCAGCGCGGTCTCGCACAGCGCCAGGCGGTGGCCGTCGGTGGCGACGCAGCGCAGGCGCCTGTCGGCCAGGTCGAACAGCAGGCCGTTGAGGTAGTAGCGCACGTCCTGCTGCGCCATCGCGAACGCGGTGCGCTCGATCAGCTCCTTCAGCGCCGCCTCCGGCACGCTGACGCGCTCGGTGGCCTCGACCTCGTCGACCGAGGGGAAGTCGTTGGCCGGCAGGCTCGACAGGGTGAAGCGGCTGCGGCCCGCCTGCACGGTGATCTTGTCGCCGGCCTGCGACAGCGTGACCTTGCTGCCGACGGGCAGGGCGCGGACGATGTCGAACAGCTTGCGCGCCGGGATCGTGGTCTCGCCGTCCTGGGCATCGTCGACCGCGCTGCGCGAGACCATCTCGACTTCGAGGTCGGTGCCGGTCAGTGACAGCTGTCCGCCCGAGACCTGGGTCAGCAGGTTGGCCAGCACCGGCAGCGTCTGCCGCCGTTCCACGACGTTGACCACTTGCGCCAGGGGTTTGAGGAGAGCTTCGCGTTGCAGGCTGAAACGCATGCGTTGGGTTCCCGTGACAAGGCTTTGAGAAACGGTAAGAACTTTAAAAACGGTGGTGCTAGGAGGGCCTGCGCAATGGGAGCAAGTGTTTCAAGTTCTTGTTTCCATTGAAATTTATGGGTGCCTGTGGGTGTGGACAACTCGGGCCCGCCGGTGCCGGCAAGCTGTGGATGGTTCCTGGCCCGGAAGGTTGTCCACAGCTTGTGCCAACGCTGTCCACGGACACCCCAACATCTAGTGTAGCGAAGGTTTCGCGGCCGGTGCGTGCTTCGTGGGCGAAGCGCGATCGGGCGCCAGGCGGGGCGGCATATCGTCGGCCCGTCCCGCCCCAAGGCTGTCATCCCGAACGTAGTGAGGGATCTGCTTCTTGGGCTGCCGCAAGACGAGATCCCTCACTGCGTTCGGGATGACAACCCGGGCAGCAGGACGCCAGAACGCAAGTCACTCGCTCAGCTTGCGGATCAGCTTGTCCCAATCCTCGCGCAGCTTGCCGTCGGTCTCCATCAGGTTGCGGATCTGGCGACAGGCGTGGAGCACGGTGGTGTGGTCGCGGCCGGCGAAGGCGTCGCCGATCTCGGGCAGGCTGTGTTCGGTGAGTTCCTTGGCCAGGGCCATCGCCACCTGGCGTGGGCGCGCCAGCGAACGCGTGCGGCGCTTGGACAGCAGGTCCTTGATCTGCAGGCCGTAGTAGCCGGCCACCACCTTCTGGATGTTGGGGATGCCGATCGACTGCTGCTGCGCGCGCAGCAGGTCGCGCAGCGTCTCCTGCGCGAACTCGACGGTGATCGCGCGGCCGGTGAAGTTGGCGCGCGCGGCCAGCGAATTGAGCGCGCCCTCGAGGTCGCGCACGTTGCCGTGCATCTTCTTGGCCAGCAGGAACGCGACCTCGTCCGGCACCCGGGTGCCGCGCTCGCGCGACTTCGCCAGCACGATCGCCGCGCGCGTCTCGAAGTCGGGCGGATCGATCGCCACCGACAGCCCCCACGACAGGCGCGACTTCAGCCGCGGCTCGAGGCCGTCGACTTCGCGCGGATAGCGGTCGCAGGTCATGATGATCTGCTGCTTGCTCTCGAACAGCGCGTTGAAGGTGTGGAAGAACTCCTCCTGCGTGCGGTCCTTGCCGGCGAAGAACTGGATGTCGTCGATCAGCAGCGCGTCGACCTGCTGGAACTGGCGCTTGAACTGGTCGGTGCTGCGCTCCTGCAGCGAGCGGAAGAAGGCGCTGTAGAACTGCTCCGAGCGCAGGTACAGCACGCGCGCGCCGGGGTTGGTGCGGCGCATCTCGTTGCCGGCGGCGAACATCAGGTGGGTCTTGCCCAGGCCGGTGCCGCCATAGAGCAGCAGCGGGTTGTGGGCGCGGTCGCCGGGCTTGAGCGCGGCCTGCCAGGACGCGGCGCGGCCGAGCTGGTTGCTGCGGCCCTCGACGAAGTTGTCGAAGGTGTAGTGCGTGTCGAGGTGGCCGGCGAAGGCGGCCGCCGGCGTGGCGGCGGTGGTCGTTGGCGAGGGCGCCGGCACGGATTCGTTCGCGGCCGCGGCGCGCGGCAGCGAGCCGATTTCCAGCTGCACCTCGCCGCTGCCGGAGAAGTGCACCAGCAGCTCGCGGATGCGGCCGAGGTAGCGGCTCTGGACCGCGTCGCGCACGAAGGCGTTGGGCGCGTACAGCACGGTGCCGCCGTCGTGGCCGCGCGCCTGCAGCGGCTTGAGCCAGGTGTGCACGTCCTCGGCCGGCAGTTCGGCTTCCAGTCGTTCGAGGCAGCGGGGCCAGGCGTCCATAGCGGTGATGACGGAGAAAACGGGACCGCCGGCGCGCGGGCCGCGGCCGGTCGTCGGGTGGCGAGGGGAGGGCAGACTACCACCCGCACCCGGGCGGCGCACCCGCCGGCCGGCACCGCGCGGCGGGGCGTGGCTTGACCCTGGCGCCGGCGAGCCGCTAGAATCTCCGGTTCTTTCCGCCCGCTGTATTGCGACAGACCGCCATGGCCACCAAGCGCACCTACCAGCCCAGCAACCTCAAGCGCAAGCGCGACCACGGCTTCCGCGCCCGCATGAAGACCGCCGACGGCCGCAAGATCCTGGCCCGTCGCCGTGCCAAGGGCCGCGCGCGCCTGTCGGCCTGAGCCGCGGCACCGCATTGTCGCCGGCCGCGCATGGCGGCCAGGCTCCTTCGCTCCTCCCGATGAACGACGCCCGCTTCCCGCGACTGGCGCGGGTCCGCGCGCGCGCCGATTTCGACCGCATTTTCCAGAATGGACGCCGCGTCGCGCTGCCGATGCTGGCGCTGCATTGGCTGGCCGGGGACACGGCCGCACGACTGGGCCTGGCGGTCTCGCGCAAGGTCGATGCGCGCGCGGTCGGGCGCAACCGGATCAAGCGCATCCTGCGCGACCATTTTCGCCACCTCCGCGCCACCCTGCCCGGCGGCGCCTATGTCCTCGTCGCCCGTCCGCCCGCCGCCGTCGCGACGCCGCCGGCGCTGCGCGAGGCCATGACGGCGCTGCTGCGCCGCGCCGGTGCGTTGCCGCACCCGGCTGCGGACGGCACAATGCCGGCCGCGGATTCCCGCCCGGCATCCCCGTTTCCCCCCACCGCGCCGCCTCCCGCCGGCGAATGAGCCTGCCTGCCCGATGAACCAGACCCGCACCTTCCTGATCCTCGCCTGGCTGATGGTGGCCGTGTTGCTGTGGATGGAATGGAACAAGGAACAGGCCGCGCCCCCGGCGCCGACGCCGGCCGCCTCCGTCGCGACGACGGTGGACGGCGCCAGCAC
>JAFAEU010000053.1 GCA_023423855.1 Pseudomonadota bacterium
CTGGAAGAAGGTGTCGTTGTCGCCGCCGGGCCGCAGGCCGATGCGCTCGAACTGCGCCTGGATGTACTCGACGGTCCTGTCCTCGCCGGCCGAGCCGGGCGCGCGGCCCTCGAACTCGTCCGAGGACAGGGTGGTGACGAGGGTGCGGAAGTCGTCGGCGTCGATCGCCGGCTGGAAGGCGTGGTCGGCGGACGCGGGCGTCGCGTCGGCGGCCGGCGCAGCCGGCTCGCGGCTGCAGGCGACGAGCAGCAGGCTGCCGGCGCAGGCGAGGAACAGGGAGGAACGCATTCGATGGGGACTCCAGGGAAAACCGGAACCACCGATTCTACGCCGGGAGGAAAAACCCTGGTTCGCAGGGTTGGCTTGCCCAAGGCAAACGTCCCCCTGCGATGTCGGAAGGAATCGGAAAGAAAAAGCCGTCATCACCGCGAAAGCGGGGATCCATTTGGATCTTCGAGTCAAAGACACTGGGTCCCCGCCTTCGCGGGGATGACGGGGCATGCGGGGATGATGACAAGACGAGCGGTGCGGCACCGGGCGCCCGGACGTCACTCGCGTGGTGCGCGCGTCCCGCTGTAGCTCGTCGCCGTGGCGCCGGTGATCTTGCCCGTGCGCGCGGTCTCGTGCACGTACAGCGTCACCTCGCGCTCGAACTTGAGTTCGCCCTCGACCACCGCGTCCGGGCCGACGATGATCCGCGGCTTGCGCTTGTTCACCTGCACCGGGAACCAGTTCGAGGTCGGCTTGGTCACGGTGATGCCGCCGGAGACGTGCGAGCCGATGCCGACGGTGATGTCGCCGTTGACGGTCTCGATGCCGCCGTCGAGGTCGACGTCGACCAGGCCGATCGCGCCGTTGACGGTCTCGATGCCGCCGCCGATGCGGCCGCCGCGGTCGATGAAGATGCCGCCGTTGACGGTCTCGACGCTGCCGCGGACGCTGGCGCGCTCGCCGACGCGGATGCTGCCGTTCACGGTCGACAGGCTGTCGGCGGTGATGTCGTTGCCGGCGCGGACGCTGCCGTTGACGGTTTCGGCATCCTCGACGGTGGCGCCGGTCTCGATGGTGATGCTGCCGTTGACGGTCTCGACGTCGCCATAGGGCCGGCCGGCCTGCGCGACGATGCTGCCGTTGACCTTGCTGATGTTCTGCTGCGCCAGGGTGGGCCCGGCGGCCAGCAGCAGGGCAAGGGCGAGCGACAGGGAGATGCGGTTGCGCGACATGTTCGGGTCCTCGATCGTGCCGGGCGGCGCGGTTGCCGGTGCAACGGTCCGCGCCGTGGGTCGGCGTACAGCAACAGCATGCGCCCGCTTGGCTACAATCGCACCGGTCGAAAGTCACCGGGACTCCCGTCCGTGCCTGCAGCCTCCCCCGCCTCGCCCTCCGCCCGCCCCCGGCCCGTGGTCCTGCTGATCCTCGACGGCTGGGGCCATCGCGACGATCCCCGCGACAACGCGGTCGCGCTGGGCAACGTGCCCAACTGGCGCCGGCTGCTGGCCGAGCATCCGACCACGCTGATCCACACCGAGGGCCGCTTCGTCGGCCTGCCGGACGGACAGATGGGCAATTCCGAGGTCGGGCACATGAACATCGGCGCCGGCCGCATCGTCTACCAAGACCTCACGCGCATCGACGCCGCGATCGAGGACGGCAGCTTCGCAGGCAACGCCGAACTCAACGCCGCCTGCGAAGCGGTGCTGGCCAGCGGTGGCACCCTGCACGTGATGGGCCTGCTCTCGCCCGGCGGCGTGCACAGCCACGAGCGCCACGTCTTCGCGATGCTCGATCTCGCGGCGAAGCGCGGCGTGCCGCGCGTGGCGGTGCACGCCTTCCTCGACGGCCGCGACATGCCGCCGCGTTCGGCCGAACCGAGCCTGCGCGCGCTGCAGGCGAGGTGCGACGAACTCGGCAACGCCCGCATCGCCAGCGTCGCCGGCCGCTACTACGCCATGGACCGCGACAAGCGCTGGGAGCGGGTGCGCCGGGCCTGGGACGCGATCGTCGAGGCCAAGGGCGAGGCGCCCGACGCGCTGTCGGCGCTGCAGGCCGCCTACGCGCGCGGCGAGAACGACGAGTTCGTCGACCCGACCGCGATCGCGGGCGCACAGCCGATGGCCGACGGCGACGCGATCGTATTCATGAACTTCCGCGCCGACCGCGCGCGCCAGCTCAGCGCCGCGTTCGTCTCGCCCGCGTTCGACGGCTTCGACGCCCGCAGGCCGGCGCTGTCGCGCTACACCTGCCTGACCGAATACGACGCCACCCTGCCGGCGCCGGTCGCGTTCGCGCCCGACAACCTCGCCAACACGCTTGGCGAGGTACTCGGCGCCAACGGCATGACCCAGCTGCGCATCGCCGAGACCGAGAAGTACGCGCACGTCACCTTCTTCCTCAGCGGCGGCCGCGAGGCGCCGTATCCGGGCGAGGAGCGCATCCTGGTGCCGAGCCCGAAGGTCGCCACCTACGACCTGCAGCCGGAGATGAGCGCGCCGGACGTCTGCGCGAAACTGGTGCAGGCGGTGGAGGACGAACGCTTCGACGCGATCGTCTGCAACTTCGCCAACCCGGACATGGTCGGCCACACCGGCGTGCTGTCGGCGGCGATCACCGCGGTCGAGACCGTGGACAAGGCCGTCGGCGAGATCATCGCCGCGGTGCGCGCGAAGGGCGGCGAACTGCTGGTCACCGCCGATCACGGCAACTGCGAGATGATGCGCGACCCGGTGACCGGCGAGCCGCACACCTCGCACACCGTCGGCCCGGTCGACCTGGTCTACGTCGGCAGCCGCGACGCGACCCTGCGCGGCGGCGGCGCCCTGCGCGACCTCGCGCCGACCCTCCTCGACCTGCTCGGCGTCGACAAGCCCGCGGAAATGACCGGTTCGACCCTGCTGGTCGCAAAGGGGTGACCGCAACGATGCGCGTGCGGCTGGCCTGGGCGTCGCTCGCGCTGCTCGCCGCCGGGTTCGCGTCCGCGCCCGTGGCGGCGCAGCAGAACAGCCGCGAGGCCGAGCGCCGGCTCGAGCGCGTGCGCAAGGAGCTCAAGGACGTCGCCAGCGAGCGCCGCAGGCTCGAAGGCGAGCGCGGCGATGCCGCCAGGCAGCTGCGCGACTCCGACGAGCAGGTCGCCCGCTCGGCGCGCACGCTGCAGGGCACCGAAGCCGAACTCGCGCGGCAGCAGGC
>JAFAEU010000185.1 GCA_023423855.1 Pseudomonadota bacterium
TGACCCACGGCTACGACGACCAGGGCGCGAAGTTCGGCCCCGGCGGCAACATGGAGGACTGGTGGACCAAGGCCGACGCCGACGGCTTCGCCGCGCGCACCAGCAAGCTGGTGGCCCAGTTCGACGACTACAAGACCGCCGACGGCCGCAACCTCAACGGCTCGCACACGCTGGGCGAGAACATCGCCGACCTCGGTGGCCTCGCCACCGCCTACGACGCCATGAAGAAGGCCACCGAAGGCACGCCCGACCCGATGACCGACGGCCTGACCCGCGACCAGCGCTTCTTCCTGAACTGGGCGACGGTGTGGCGCCGCAACTTCACGCCGGAAGAGCTGAGCAAGCGCCTGGTCACCGACGAGCACGCGCTGGCCGAGTTCCGCGCGATCGGCGCGCCGTCGAACTTGCCGGCGTTCGCCGCGGCGTTCGGATGCAAGCCGGGCGACGCGATGGTGCGCGACGGCGGGAAGCAGGTCGTGATCTGGTAACACGCGATCGGTGATCGGCAGGACGGAAGGCCCGGCGTTTGCCGGGCCTTTTTCTGGATGCTTCGACGGCTTGAGTGGCAAGCGCTCGGTGGCCGATGATCCGGTCCGGGGCGGATCGTCAACGTCGACCCCGGCAGTTCATGCGTCCAGCGCATTCCCGTCGCCCCTGTCCCTGTCCCTGTCCCTGTCCCTGCACCTGTCATTTCGACCGCAGGGAGAAATCTTCTTTCCGCGCGCCGGACAGGGGATTTCTCCCTGCGGTCGAAATGACAGGATTCTCCGCAGATTTGCCCCGCCCCTCCCCGCAGGCGGGGAGGGGCGGGATGGGCGCAGCCTTCATGGCAATCCCTGAACAGCGACGCCCATCGCCTCGGCGCAATACGGCAGCTTGGTAGAATCCGCCGCTTCCGCCATCAAGACCCCGGACACGCTCGATGCCGATCCAGAAGCCGCTCGTCGCCGCCCTCGCCGCCAGCCTCGCCCTCGTCCTGGCCGCCTCCGACGCCGACGCCCAGCGCCGCGCCGCGAAGAAGCCCGCCACCCCCGCGATCACGGCCTGCAGCGACTTCTACGGCTTCGTCAACAAGGACTGGCTGACGGCGAACACCGTCGTCAGCGGCACCGGCGCGGTGTCGGCGCTGGGCCAGCTGCAGCAGCGCGCCCTGCTGCAGCAGCGTTCCCTGCTCGACGACGCGGTGCTGAACCCGCAGAACGACGTGCAGAAGCTGCTCGGCGACTTCTGGGCCAGCGGCCTAGACGAGGCCGCGGTCGAGCGCGACGGCGCGCAGCCGATCGCCTCGCTGGTCTCGCGCATCAACGCCATCAAGCGCAGCAAGGACGTCGCGCCCTCGATCGCGGCGCTGCACCAGGTCGGCATCCCGGTGGTGTTCAACTTCACCGCCGACCTGGACCTGGCCAACCTCGACCGCTACATCGGCTACTTCTCCCAGGGCGGCCTGGCCCTGCCCGACCCGGCCTACTACACCCGCGAGGACGCCGACACCCGCGCCCTGCTCGGCCGCTACACCGAGTACGTGGAAAAGATCCTGCAGCTGACCGGCACCGCGCCCGACCAGCTCAAGGCCGACATGCAGCAGGTGATCGACCTGGAAACGCGCATCGCCCGTGCCTCGAAGCCGGTCACCTCGCTGCGCGACCCGCGCGAGAACTACGCGCTGGTGCCGGTCGCCGGCTTCGCCAAGCAGTTCCGGCAACTGCAGCTGGCCGACTTCCTGCAGGCGCAGGGCGTCAGCGACGACAGCGTGTCGATGGCGAACCAGGACTACTTCACCCAGGTCGACGCCCTCGTGCGCACGCTCAAGCCGGCGCAGTGGAAGGTCTACCTGCGCTACCAGATCGGCCGGGCGATGGCGCCGTACCTGTCCAAGGACTTCCGCGACGCCGACTTCCAGTTCAACGGCCGCGTGCTGCGCGGACAGTCCGCGCCGCCGATCCGCGACGTGCAGGTGCTCGACGCGATCAACCGCGCCGCCGGCCCGATGCTGGCGCGCGAGTACGTCGCGCGCTACCTGCCGGCCACCACGCGCTCGCGCGCTGACACCATCGCCGGCGACGTGCGCGCCGCGCTTGGCCGTGCCGTCGAACGCCACAGCTGGATGTCCGACGCGGCCCGCGCCGAGGCCAGGGCCAAGCTCGAAAAGCTCACCATCGAGATCGGCGCGCCGGCGCGCGACCTCGACTACACCGTGCAGCCGATGGGCCGCACCAGCTTCGGCAGCAACATGCTGATCGCCTCGACCTGGCACCACCGCGAGGAGATGCGCCGCATCGGCCGCGGCAACGCCGACCGTCGCTGGGACGTGCTGCCGCAGCAGCCGGCGCTGGCCTACGACCTCGCCCACAACCGCCTGATCGTCTCGGCCGCCGCGCTGCAGGCGCCGGTGCTGGACATGGAGCAGGACACCGCCGCGCAGTACGGCAGCTTCGGCGCCCTGGTCGGCCACGAACTCAGCCGCGCCGTCGACACCCGGGGCCGGCTGGTGGACGCCGCCGGCGCCGTGCGCACGTGGTGGACGCCGGAAGACGAGTCGGCCTTCAATGCGCGCGCCAGCCAGCTCGCCGTGCAGTACTCGGCCTACGACTATCCGGCCGCGACCGGGCTCAAGGTCAACGGCGCGCTGACCCGCGACGAGAACGTCGCCGACCTCGCGGCGGTGGAACTGGCCTTCGATGCGCTGTCGACGGCACAGCCGGAGCTGGACAACGCGACCCGCGAGTCGTTCTTCCGGTCATGGGCCGCGCTGTGGCGCGAGCAGTTGTCGCCGGAGACAGCGACCCAGGCCGCGTCGACCAGCGTGCAGGCGCCGGGCCAGTGGCGCGCCAACGGCCCGCTGGTCAACCAGCCTGCCTTCGCCGAGACCTTCAAGTGCAAGGCCGGCAACGCGATGCTGCGCAAGGCCGAGGAACAGGTCTCGATCTGGCGCTAGAGCATTTTTCGACCCGGATGTTGACGTTTCCGTCGTCCCCGCGAAGGCGGGGATGACGGACATGTGAGCGTTTGCGCCAAAGAATGCTCCGGCCCGACCTGCAGGAGCGCCTTCACACCACCCTGCGCACGCGGCGGCCGCCGAACGGCGGCTGGCCGCGCCAGTGCCGGATCAGCAGCCAGCCGAACAGCATCCCGCCCAGGTGCGCGAAATGGGCGACGCCGGACTGGGTGCCGGTGATGCCCAGCACCAGCTCGATCGCGCCGTACACGATCACCAGCGTGCGCGCCTTCATCGGCACCGGCGGGATCAGCAGCATCACCCGCTGGTTCGGGAACAGCATGCCGTAGGCCAGCAGCAGGCCGAACACGCCGCCCGACGCGCCCACGGTGGGATAGAACGCACCGCCGTGGCGCACGCTCCACGACACCACGGCCAGCTGGCACAGGCCCGCGCCGACCACGCAGACCAGGAAATAGGTCAGGAACCGGCGCTGGCCCCAGACGTGCTCGAGCTGCGCGCCGAACATCAGCAGCGCCAGCATGTTGAACAGCAGGTGTGCGATATAGGTCGGGCTGTGCATGAAGCCGTGCGTCAGCAGCTGCCACGGCATGAACCGATGGGGCACGTACGCGGCGATCTCGGCCGGCGGCCACGGCCAGAGCATCAGCGCGTCCAGCGCCGGGCCCAGCACGAGCTGCAGCACGAACACCGCGCAGTTGGCGATCAGCAAGGCCTTGGTGACGGGGGGAAGATTGGTGAACATCGGCGCTCCTGCTCTGCGCCCCATGATAACGGCGGAAGCGCGGCCGCCCGGTCCGCGACATCCATCGCGCGCACCGCGGCGGCTTCCGCGCGGCCGTCAGCCCCCTTGCCCCGGCCCCCAGAGGGCGGCATCCAGATCGTCGTCGCCGCGCGGCATGCGCACGCGCCCCCTGACCACCTTCACGCCCTCCTCGCGCAGCCGCTGCGCCTGCTCGCGATGGCCCTTCGATCCGGGCGGGAACGCGATCGAGCCGTCGCTGCGCAGGATGCGGTGCCACGGCAGCGTCGGGTCGTCGTTGCCGGAGAGCAGCCGCGCCACCATCCGCGCCCGCCCCGGCAGCCCGGCGCGGCGCGCGATCTGGCCGTAGCCGGCGACCGAGCCGCGCGGCACGTCACGGATCGCGGACAGGATGCGCGCCGCGGCGGGCGAATCGGCAGACAGGGCGGCCATGGGCGACTAGGATATCCGCTCCGTTCCGCCGCAGTACGACCATCGCGCCATGCAGAACTTCGAACAGATCCGCAGCCACCTCCTCGGCGGCGAGTTCCGCGTCACCATGCAGGAACCCTACGTGGTCTGCGTCGAACTCTCGCTCGACGGCGGCCGCCGCCACCAGGCGATCTTCCTGTCCGAGTTGCAGGACGACGACGGCCGCAACTACCTGCGCACCAGCACCGTGATCGCGCCGATCACCGGCATCGACGCCCGCCGCGCGCTCGCCTTCAACTGGAATTCGCGCGTGGGCTATCTCTCGATCGGCGAACTCGACGGCGTGCCCTACCTGCAGCTGTGCGAGAACCGCCCCTACGAAGGCCTCACCGCCTCCGAGATCGGCCGGGTGGTGCTGGAGATCGGTGGCATGGGGGATCGGCTGGAGCGGGCGCTGTCGGCGGAAGGCGACCTGCTGTGAGGCCGTGATTGGTGATTCGTGATTGGAAAAGACAGGCGCGCCCCGCTTTTCCGAATCACCAATCACGAATCACCAATCACCGTTTTCAAGCCCACCCCGCGCTCTGCATCACCCGGAACAGCGCATACGCGATCCCGCCCGACATCGGGATCGTCAGGATCCAGGCCCAGATCATCTTGTGGACCACGCTCCACCTGATCGCGTTCAGGCGCTTGGCGCAGCCCACGCCCATGATCGCCGACGAGATGTTGTGCGTGGTCGAGACCGGGATGCCCAGCGACGAGGCGCCGAGGATCACCGAGGCCGCGCTGGTTTCGGCCGCGAAGCCGTGGATCGGGTGCAGCTTGACCAGCTTGTGCCCCAGGGTCTTGATGATGCGCCAGCCGCCGGCGGCGGTGCCGGCCGCCATCACCAGCGCACATGTGATCTTGATCCAGGTGTCGATGTCGCCCTGCGCCAGCGCCGCCTCGGACGGGTGCAGGAAGGCCAGCCAGCCCGGCAGCACGTCCAGGGTGCCGGCGGCCTGCGCGCTGACCAGGGTGAGCGCGACGATGCCCATGGTCTTCTGCGCATCGTTCATGCCGTGGGCGAAGCCCATGCCGGCCGCGCTCACGATCTGCGCCTTGCCGAAGAAGCCGTTGACCCAGCGCGGCCGCGCGATCCGCGCCAGCCAGCCGCCGCTGCGCGCCATCATCGAAATCACGAAGAACAGCACGCCCATCATCGCGAAGCCGGCGGCGAAACCCAGCAGCGGCGAGCTGACCATGGGCACGATCACCTTCCACAGCACGCCTGCGCTCCTGTACAGCGGCTCGGTCGGCTCGGACCAGATCACCACGTCGAAGTCGTTGGCCGCGGCCGCCAGCGCGGCGCCGATCAGGCCGCCGATCAGCGCGTGCGAGGATGACGACGGCAGGCCGAACCACCAGGTGATCAGGTTCCAGGTGATGCCGCCGAGCAGCGCGCACAGGATCAGCTGCGAACCGACCTCGACCACGCCGGCGTCGATCAGCCCCGAGGAAATGGTCTTGGCCACCGCGGGGCCGGCCAGCGCGCCGATCAGGTTCATGGTGGCCGCGAGCCCGACCGCCTGCATCGGCGACAGCACCTTGGTCGCGACCACGGTCGCGATCGAGTTGGCGGTGTCGTGGAAGCCGTTGATGTATTCGAACACCAGCGCGGTGGCCACCACCACCAGGACGAGGGTCAGCATCGTCCCGGTTCCTACGAGTTCTTCAGCACGATTTCGAAGGCGACCACGCCGGCCTCGCGGCAACGGTCGATGGCCTTCTCGAGGATCTCGAAGAACTCCTTGAGCAGGAACATCTGCAGCGGGTCGAGCTTGCCGGAGTAGATGTCGCGGTACAGCTCCAGCATCAGCCGGTCGGCCTCGTTCTCCAGCG
>JAFAEU010000165.1 GCA_023423855.1 Pseudomonadota bacterium
GGCTCGGCGACCACCTGCACGATGCCCTCATGGTCGCGCAGGTCGATGAAGCAGACCCCGCCGAGGTTGCGGGCGACGTCGGCCCAGCCGCACAGGGTCACGGTCTGGCCGATCAACGTCTCGTCGATCAGGCCGCAGAAATGGGTACGCATGGAACGGGGACTCCGGGGAAGCGGGCCGGCGGGCCGGCAAACGTGCAAGTTTAAGGGGCTTGGGGGCGGGTGCGGAGGGGATGGAGGCGGGTGAGGGAGCCAAAAGCGGCTGCTCCTGCCCCCTCCCCCGCTTGCGGGGGTGAGGATGGCCCGCTTGCGCGGCATCGCCGCGCGGGTCGTCCGAACGACCGGCGCGCTGCGCCGGGCCGGACGGGCTGGGATGGGGGCCAGCAGCCCCGGCGTTTCAGGGACGTCGACGCCACATTCAGCAAGATGACAGCACTGTGTCAGCCTGGCCCGATCCAGCCCGTCCGGGCATCGCGCCCGTTCCCGCCATCCGAGACCCGCGCCGCATGCCGACGATCCTGTTGCTGTCGCTGATCCTGCTGGCCTACCTGCTGGTGGCCTCCGAGAAACTGGCCTGGGCCAAGGCCGCGCTGCTGTCGCTGCTGCTGCTGGCGCTCAGCGCCTGGTGGCTGGTGGACCGCCTCAGCGGCAATGGCATCGACGCGGCCACGCTGTACCACCTGCAGGCCGGCATGCCGGGCGCGGGGATCGGCGACTTCAGCGGCTACATCGCGCAGTTCGCCGGCCTGGTGCTGCTGTCGCTGCTGCCGCTGGCGCTGGTACCCCTCCTGCGCGGGCGCCTGCAGGGTTTCCGCCGGCGGCACCCCGTGCCGGCGGTCAGCGCCACCTTCGTCGCCGCCTTCGTGGCCGCGGTCCTCGCCAGCCCGCTCTACGTCGACGCCAAGCGCCTGCACCGGCAGCTGGCCCCGGCCGACGCCGAGGGCGTCGCCGCCGAGTACCGGCCGCCGGCGGGCGAGCTGGCGCGGCGCCGGAACATCGTCTGGATCTACGCCGAAAGTCTGGAGCGCACCTATCTCGACGAGACCGTCTTCCCCGGGCTGATGCCCAACATCGCGCGGCTCGCACGGGAAGGGATCGACTTCCGCGACATCGGCTCGACCGAGGGCGCCAGCTGGACGATCGCCGGGCTGGTCGCGTCGCAGTGCGGCGTGCCGCTCACCACCGCGCGCGGCGACGAGAACAGCCTGGGCCGGATGCGCGAATTCCTGCCCGGCGCCCATTGCCTCGGCGACTACCTGCAGGCGCAGGGCTACCGCAACCTGTTCCTGGGCGGCGCCGACGCCGGGTTCGCCGCCAAGGGCCGCTTCCTGGAGCGCCACGGCTTCGACGAGGTGCGCGACTTCGCCCACTACCGCGGCGCGGGCATCGCCGCGCGACACTTCTCCAACTGGGGCCTCCACGACGACGTCCTGCTCGACGACGCCTTCGACACCTTCATGACGCTCTCGGCCGCCGGCGCGCCGTTCATGCTCAACGCGCTGACGATGGACACCCACCACCCGGCCGGGCACCTGCCGGTCGCCTGCCGCGATACGCGCTACGACAGCGCGCTCGGCGACATCGGCCTGCTGCACGCGCTCAAGTGCACCGACGTGCTGGTCTCGCGGCTGGTCGACCGCATCCGCGCCAGCCCCTACGCCGACGACACCCTGATCGTGCTTGCCTCCGACCACCTGGCGATGCCCAACCACCTCAGCCACGTGCTCGAAGGCATGCGCCGTGAGAACCTGCTGCTGTTCCTCGCCCCGGGCCTCGAACCGCGGCAGCTGACCGTCCCCGGCACCACGCTCGACTCCGGCGCGACCCTGCTGTCGCTGCTCGACCCCGCCCAGACCGCACTCGGCTTCGGCCGCTCGCTGCTGGCCCCGGAGGCCGCGGCCAGCGCCACCCGCGCGGCATTGAGCGACGACGGCGCCGGCTTCGCGCCCTACCTCGCCTACGCCCGCAACCTGTGGGCCGGCGGCGACGTGCGCACCCTGCGCATCGACGGCGACCAGCTCCGGATCGGCCTGCAGCACGTCAAGCCGCCGGTGATGATCGAATACGACGAGGAGTGGGGCCTGGGCTCGATCACGATGGAGGACGCCCCGCGCCAGTTCGGCATCGACGATCCGGCCAACGTGCGCGCCTACGTCGACCGCTGCCCCGCCTTCGACGAGGACGACCTGCGCGGCGAATGGTGCGCGCTGCTGGTCGATGGTCGCGGCAACATGAAGCTGTTCGCCGACACCGACCTGCAGCAGGGCGTGCGCGTCGACACCCCGCTCGACGCCGCGACCGGCCCGCGCCCGCGGCCGCGGCGCGCGATCACGCTCAACGAATCGGGGACCCTGGTCGCCGGCCAGTACCAGCTGCGGCTGCGCCCGCGTGCCCTGCCCAGCCACGGGTTCTGGCTGGAAGCGGTGTCGTCCGACGGGCGCGTGGTGCATGCGCGCCAGTGGATCCGCCCCGGGGACAGCATGCAGGGGCGGTCGATCCGCCTGCCGGTGGGTCTCGACGTCGGGGTCGACGACCTGCAGATCCGCGCCTGGCTGGACTGGGCCGAATACATGGAACTCGACAGCGTGGCGATGGTGCGCACGCGGATGCCGTCGCGGTCCTGAGGCGGGAACGCTCGATCCCTACGTTCACGGGCCGGGCGTCCGCATCTGCCGGCGCCTGGGCGGACGGCCTCGCCGGGGAACACCGATAGGTCATTCCGAGCGCAGCGAGAAGCGCCTTGCAACGGGCGAAGCCGGCCAGCCGTAGGTCGGCCCTACGCGGCCGACGCTTTGGCCGCCGACGACCTTGCGTCGGGGGCGTAGCCCCGACCTACGGCTCGGTGCGCGCCGGCGCCGGGGTTTCGGCGGGCTTGGCGGCCGGCTTGGCCGCCTCCGCGGACGATCCCTCGCCACCCTTCGACTCGTCGCCCTTCGACGCGCCCTCCCCGCCCTCGGCGAGGTTGCGCTTCTTGTCGCCGTCCTTCTTGAAGTCGGTTTCGTACCAGCCGCCGCCGGCGAGCCGGAACGCCGGCGCCGTCAGCTGGCGCTTCACCGACGCGGCGGCGCAGGACGGGCAGGTCTGGGGATCGGGATCCGACAGCTTCTGCAGCTTGTCGAAACGGTGGCCGCAGGCGGTGCATTCGAAGGCGTAGATCGGCATGGCGCGGAAGAGAAGAACGTCTGGGCGGAAAGGCGGCTCCAGTGTGGGGCCCGGCTCCGTGGATTCAAGGGATCAAGGCCGCTCCCGGCGGGCGGCGGGCCTCAGTGGCCCCAGGGCGTCGGCGGCAGCTCGACCGGCGCGGTGAGGTCGAACTCGACCTTGAACTCGCGGCCGCCCGGGCGCGTGAGTTCGTACAGGAAGCGCTGGCCCGGCTCGACCTCCATCGCCCAGGTGTTGGTCACCGAGGCGTTGAGCCCTTCGCGCTCGAACATCGCGATCGACTCGGCGTCGACCGGGAATTCCTGGCGCACGGCGGTGCCGGCGCCGGCGGTGTCGCCGCCGTACATCGTGACCGCGTCGTCGCTGCCGTCCTCGTGGCGGTGGTCGTGCTTCAGGCGCAGGCCCGTCGCCGTGCGGGTGATGACCCAGGTGCGCGAATGGTCGTCGCCGACATGGAACGGCACCTGCAGTTCATTCGCCGGGTCATCGCAGCCGCGCACGTGCATGACCAGGGGCTTGCCCTCGAAGGCGTCGGGCTCGGGCGACTTCGGCGCGTTGGCGGTGATGCGGCCGGCGAACGCCTGCCCGCAGTGGCGGGCGAGCGCGGCGAGGAAGGCGTCGGCGGGCGCATCCGCCTCGGCGGCGGGCTCGAAGCCCTCGGCCGCGGCATCGGCCTGGGCGGCGGCGTTGTTGCCCGCGCTGTCGCCGTCGTTGATGCGGATGCAGGCGGACAGCGCGACGCAGAGCGTGGTCAGCGAGAGTATGTGGAGTGTGGTCTTCATCGGGGCACCTTAGAGCATTTCGACCCGGATGTTTACGTTTCCGTCGTCCCCGCGAAGGCGGGGACCCAGCGTCTTTAGCTTTGAAATCAACAACAAAGACACTGGATCCCCCTTCGCGGGGATAACGAGATGTAGGCATGGGTACCAAGGAATGTTCTCGCCCACGAAGATCGGGCGCTGCAATCCGTGGAGCAAGGTGAGTCCGCGAGAAAGGCACCGCACCTGCAGTTGGTCCTCAGCCGTAGAGCGCGAGCAGTTCCGTCTCCGCCTCGTCGAGCTGCGCGCGCAGCGCCGCCTGCCGCTGCCCGAGCTCGGCGATCCTGTTGCCGTCCGAATAGGTGGCCGGATCGGCCAGTTCGGCTTCGATCCCCGCCAGCGCCTGCTCCAGCTCGGCCACGCGTGCCTCGGCCCTGCCGAGCTTGTGCGGGTTGGCCTTCGGCGGCGGCTTCGCCGGCTCCGGCGCGGCGGCCTTCGGCATCGCCGGCGCGCGTGCCTGCTCGCCCGCCGGGCGCGAGCGCAGCCACGCTGCGTATTCGTCGAGGTCGCCGTCGAACGGCTTCACCACGCCATCGGACACGCGCCAGAAGCTGTCGCTGACCAGGCCGATGAGGTGGCGGTCGTGCGAGACCAGCACGATCGCGCCGTCAAAATCGCTCAGCGCCTCGGCCAGCGCCTCGCGCATGTCGAGGTCGAGGTGGTTGGTGGGTTCGTCGAGCAGCAGCACGTTCGGCTGCTTCCACGCGATCAGCGCCAGCGCCAGCCGCGCGCGTTCGCCGCCGGAGAAGCCGTCGATGCTCTCGAACGCGCGGTCGCCGGGGAAATACCACTTGCCGAGGAAGTCGCGGAAGGCTTGCGTCGGCATGTCCGGCGACAGGTCGCGCAGGTGGTCGATGGGCGAGGCGCCCGCGCGCAGCGATTCCACCGTGTGCTGGGCGAAATAGCCGATGCGCAGGTCGGGATGCGCGTAGCGCTCGCCGTCGAGCAGCGGCAATTCGCCGACCAGCGACTTGACCAGCGTCGACTTGCCCGCGCCATTGGGGCCAAGCAGGCCGATGCGGTCGCCCGCCTCGAGGCCGAAACCCACGTTGTGCAGGATGCATGTGTCGCGGCCGTAGCCGCAGACGCCATCATTGATCCGCAGCAGCGCGTGCGGCAGCCGCAATGGCGCCGGGAAATCGATGCGGAACTCGCGCTCGGCGCGCACCGCCTCGGTGCCGGCGAGCTTGGCCAGCCGCTTCATGCGGCTCTGCGCCTGCCGCGCCTTGCTGGCCTTGGCCTTGAAGCGGTCGATGAACTTCTGCAGGTGGGCGCGCTCGGCCTGCTCCTTCTCGTGCGCGATCTGCTGCTGGCGCAGGTGCTCGGCGCGCTGGCGC
>JAFAEU010000187.1 GCA_023423855.1 Pseudomonadota bacterium
TCCCTGACCCACGCGTACAGCGAGTCGATGCTGATGCCCAGCCGGGTCGAGACCTCCCGCACCGAACGGTTCTGGTCGATCACCTGCTTGGCCGCCTCGGCCTTGAACTCATCCGAATACCGCTTGCCGCTCATACACACCTCCGTGATTGCCGTAATGTACGGCTTGGAGATGTCTACTGAACCCGGGGCGATTCAGTCCGTCACGCATCGCGATGTCTGATACGTTGGTCACGACCCATAATAATTACGGGTTTCGTGTTTCACAAGTGGCAGAACGTGTCAGCGATCAACATCCGGACATCATTCAGCCACGCCCCTGATATGGGCCCGCCTTGCCATTTATGCCAGCTCGGCATAAAGCCCGCTAGAACCGCGTAGAAGCTCCCACAGGCAATTCCCGTATAGAGTGCCAAAACCTCCTCACCAAGGGAGCGGTCGCCTCTCTCAAGACCGCCTGAAGCGTTCCAGGAGGCACTTGCGGGTCAATGCTCGCAGATGCCGTCTCTCGAACCGGTAAGACGACCGACCAAAGCTGTCACTAGACCGGCACCCTGCCCAGCGGACCTGACTACGGTCGTCAGCCTCCGGGCCGCTATACCGTGCATCCGTCACGTCTTGGGCAGGCACGACCCTTGCATGCCTTTTGGCATGGCTACCCAAGATCCCCAACGCCGCACCCGAGCCGATTGGCTGCAGCTTGCCCTGCTGCAGGTCGCGCTCCTACTGGCCGTGGCATTCGCCGCCGCAGGTCCCAGCCATGCCCACGGCGGCAGCCTGGACAAGCACGGCTGCCACCACGACAGGAAGAATGGCGGCTATCACTGCCACCGAGCCTCTACCTCCTCAGCGGCTCCTAGCCGGCCAGTGGTCGCACCAAGCTCGCTGGCGCCGGCGAGGGCCGCCCCTGCCGACCGAGCGCCTGTCGGTCGTGCGTTCGCGAACTGCGCCGAGGCACGTGCAGCCGGGGCTGCCCCCGTTTACCGCGGCGACCCCGGATACGGACCGCACCTAGACAGAGATAACGACGGGATCGGGTGTGAACCGTACCGAGGGCGATAGGTCCATGGACGAGCCCACGGACCGGCATCGGCTGACGTTATATTGCCCACCTACGCGCCACGGGGAGGCGGTTCAATGAAGCGTGCGGCCATAGTTCTGCTGATCTTCGGACTTGTCGGGAGCGCGCATGGGGCAGACCCCGAGTTCGTGAAGGTGTCGCCCGACACGTATATGGTCGTCATCCAGAACAAGGCCGGAATCTTCGGCAGCCTCCCCCGCACGCGTGCCAAGGCGATCGACGCAGCGAATCGCTTCGCCGAATCGCAGGGCATGACGGCCATACCAGTGGGCATGAACTCGACACCCGCAGGAGGCCCGGGACAGTGGCCGACGGTCGAATACCAGTTCCGGGTCGTGCAACAGGGCGACCCGGAATACCGGCGAATGTCTCTCACTCCGGCGCCAGATACCTTTATCGAAGTCAACGTCAACGGCCAAGCTGCGGCATCGCCCGCACCCGCGGTAGACGCCTACACCGAATTGCTGAAGCTGGATGACCTGCGCAAGCGCGGGATTCTGACGGAAGATGAGTTCCAAGCCGAGAAAACGAAACTGCTTTCGGCGACACCATGATGCGGGTCATAGCCCCCTTTCTCGTTCTGTTGCTGGCTGGCTGTGCAGCCGGTAGCGCCACCTACGATAGCGGTCGCAACGATGGTTATGCAGTCGGCTACAACACCGCGTGCGAAATCAGGGCCACGATGATCGAAGGCGACTGGGATAGCGCCGAGTACGCGCGGGGTTATGCCGCCGGGGTGACCGCCGGCATCCAGGCCTGTAACGCGGAGCGTAAGGCGCGTTAGCGCTGCTGGTCCTGGGCCCGCAGGTAGTCCGCCAGTGCGATGGCGTCCGGATCCTCTTCGCGTTCACCGTAGGCTCTGAGGCTCTGCAGCGTCGCCGGGATCGAGCCTCGTGGCGCCTGCGTGGCGAGTGGCTGTTGGTCGTCCAGGCAGAACGATCCAACGGCGCTGCCCAGCGCTACTGGGCAGCGCTAGCAAGCAGATTGGGCATGGTGGGCCGTGATGGATTCGAACCATCGACCAGCGGATTAAAAGTCCGATGCTCTACCGACTGAGCTAACGGCCCGGGATGCCCCGGCCTCGCGCCGGGACACGCATTCTATCGCATCGCAATCAGGCCACGTAGCGCGTCGGGTCGGCGATTCCGGCGGCGATGAAGCCCTCGGCGCGCAGCCGGCAGGCGTCGCAGTGGCCGCATGCGCGTCCGTCGCCATCGGCGCGGTAGCACGACACGGTCGCCGCGAAGTCCACGCCAAGACGCTGCCCTTCGCGCACGATGTCCGCCTTGCCCATGTGCAGCAGGGGTGCGTGCACGCGGATGCCCGCGCCTTCCACGCCGGCCCTGGTCGCGACGTTGGCGAGGCGCTCGAATGCCTCGATGAACTCGGGGCGGCAGTCGGGATAGCCCGAGTAGTCGACGGCGTTGACGCCGCAGAACAGGTCGCTCGCGCCGAGCACTTCCGCCCAGCCGAGCGCGAGCGACAGCATGATGGTGTTGCGCGCGGGCACGTAGGTGACCGGGATGCCCGGGCCGCCGGCCTCGGGCACTTCGATGTCGTCGGTGAGCGCGGAACCGCCGAACGCGCGCAGGTCGACCTGCACGGTCTTGTGCTCGAGCGCGCCCAGCGTCCGCGAGACGCGGGCGGCGGCTTCGAGTTCGGAGGTGTGGCGCTGGCCGTAGCTCACGCTCAACGCGTGCGCCGCGAAGCCCTGCTCGCGCGCGACCGCGAGGACGACGGCGGAATCCATGCCGCCGGAGACGAGGACGACTGCTTTTTTCATGGGGAGTCGGGAATCGGGGAAGCCTGTCGACCAGGCCCGTGCATTGTAGGAGCGCCTTCAGGCGCGACCATCGTCCCCGGCATCGTCGAATGCCCGGTCGCGGCTGGAGCCGCTCCCACGGGAGACGGTCGGATCGATGGGCCGTTGCCGGTCCAGGCCCGTGGCGATTGGCCTGGTTCGGAGTTCGCGCGGGGACGAACCATCAACGCCCGGGCTCGTCATTCCACAGCAGCTTGTGCAACTGCATCTGGAACTTGACCGGCAGGCGGTCGGCGACGATCCAGTCGGCGAGGTCGGTCGGCGACAGCTCCGACTTGCTCGGCGAGAACAGGACGTCGCAGCGCGCGTGCAGCGCGTGCACGTGCACCACCTCGCGCGCCCACTCGTAGTCGGCGCGGCTGCAGACGACGAACTTGACCTGGTCGTGCGGGGTCAGCAGCGGGATGTTCTCCCAGCGGTTGCGCGCGACCTCGCCGGAGGCCGGGGTCTTGACGTCGAGCACGCGCGAGACGCGCGCATCGACCCCGGCGATGTCGATCGCCCCGGAGGTTTCCAGCGAGACGACATGGCCGGCATCGCACAGGCGCGACAGCAGACCGAGGCAGCGCTTCTGCGCCAGCGGCTCGCCGCCGGTCACGCAGACGTGGCGCACGCCGTGCCTGGCCACTTCGGCGAGGATGCCATCGATACTCCACCACTCGCCGCCGTGGAAGGCGTAGGCGGTGTCGCAGTAGCCGCAGCGCAGCGGGCAGCCGGTCAGGCGCACGAACACGGTCGGCCAGCCCGCGTCGCGGGCTTCGCCCTGCAGCGAGAGGAAGATTTCGGTGATCCTGAGCCGGTCCGCCGTCGATGCGGCGGCCGCATCGGGCGCGACGGCGTGCACGTGGATGCCTAGCGCGTCACGCGCGCAAGCTGGATCGCATGCAGGCGATCCTCGGCGGTGCGCGCCGCGTCGGTGCCGGGGAACTGCGATGCGACCTTCGACAGGGTCGCCTCCGCGCCGTCGAGGTCGCGCAAGCCGTACTGCGACAGGCCAACCTTGAGCAACGCGCCCGGGGTCTTGTCGTGGGTGGGATAGCGCTCGATCAGCGCCTGGAACTGCTCGCGCGCGAGCTCGTAGTTCTGGGTGACGTAGTAGCTCTCGCCCAGCCAGTAGCGCGCGTTCGGCGCGTAGACGCCTTCGGGATGCGCCTGCAGGAAGCCCTGGAACAGCTGCGCCGACTCCGCATAGCGGCCGCCCTTGAGCGCGTCGAAGGCGGTTTCGTAGGCGCCGCGCTCGTCGGCGCTGTTCGCCAGCAGGCCGGGATCGCCATGGACCAACGGCTGCGTGTCGCGGGGCGCGGGCGTCGTCGCGGCAGGCGCCGTCGACGACGTGGCCGGGACTTCGCCGATCGCCGGCGGCAACGTGCCGCCGCCCTCGATCCGGTTCAGGCGGCCGTCGAGGTCGAGGTACTGGCTGCGGCTGGTCGACTTGAGCTGCTCGTTCTGCTGCTGCAGCTCTTCGATCTGCGAACGCAGCGCCTGCACTTCCGAGCGCAGCTGGGTCAGCTGGTTGAGCAGGTCGACGTTGCCCTGGTTGTCCGCGGCGCGCTGTTCGAGCACGGCCACGCGATCGGCCAGGCTGGCGCGCTGCGCCTGCGCCGGCACAGCGGCGAAGAGGCACGCGGCGACGGCGAGCGACAGCAGGAACGGACGGTACGGGCGCATCTTGATTCTTGGGTGGGTGATGGGGGCGGGTAGTTGGTGGCCGGATTGCGAACCACCAACTACCAACTCGCCTTGCCGCTTACTTCGCCGTGTAGACGATCTCGACGCGGCGGTTGCGGGCCCAGCAGTCCTCGCTGGACTCGGTGCAGGTCGGGCGCTCCTCGCCGTAGCTGACCACGGTCAGCTGGGCGCCGGAACCGCCGTTGGCCTGCAGGGCCGACGACACGGCGTTGCCGCGGCGCTCGCCCAGGCCGAGGTTATACTCGCGGCTGCCGCGCTCGTCGGCATTGCCTTCGAGGGTGATGCGGGACGACGGACGGTCGCGCAGGTACTTGGCGTGGCAGGACATCGCGGCCTGGAACTCGGGGCGCAGCGCGTCCTGGTCGAGGTCGAAGTACACCACGCGCTGGCGCAGGCAGGCGTCGGTGTCGAGGTCGGACGGGCCGTACGCACCCGGCGTGGTCGGACCGGGGTCGGTCACGCCACCGGTGGACGGGCCGGTCTCGGGCGGGGTTTCCTTGACCTTCTTCGAACAGGCGGCGGCAGCCACGCACATCAGCGCGATCAGCAGCACCTTGCCAACCACGGCGGTCTTGTTGGTATTCATCTCGTCGATCCTCGGGTCTCTGGAACGGGCGTTCAGGTTGATGGACTGGCTGTGCAGATCATGTCAGCGCTGGGAACGGTAAGGACCCCAGGCCGGCTCGCGCACGTCGCCGTCCGCGAGGACGAGGCGCTGACGGACGCGACCATCGGCCGAAACAGCATACAGGACGCCCCTGCGTCCTTCACGCGCCGCATACAGGATCATGCTGGCATTGGGGGCGAAGCTCGGCGATTCGTCCAGCGACCCCGGGGAAATCGTCGACCAGCGGGGCGAGCCCATGCTGCGGTCCATCACCGCGATCCGGTAGGTATTGCCCGAACCCTGGGCCACGGCGATCTTCTGGCCGTCCCAGGAAATGCTCGGGTCGGCGTTGTAGCTGCCTTCGAACGTGACCCGGGTGGCGCCGCCGCCCGAGGCCGGTGCCTGGTAGACCTGCGGGCGGCCGCCGCGGTCGGAGGTGAAGTAGAGGCTGTTGCCGTCCGGGCTCCACACCGGCGAGGTGTCGATGCCGAACTGGTTGGTGATCTGGGTCAGCGCCTTGCTGCCCAGGTTCATCACGTAGATCTCGGGATTGCCGCTGCGCGAGAGCGTGAGCGCCAGCCGGCTGCCGTCGGGCGAGAACGCCGGGCCGCTGTTGATGCCGCGGAAGCTGGAAACCAGCTCGCGACCGCCGGTGGTGATGTCCTGGATGTAGATCGAGGAATTGCCGCGCTCGAAGCTGACGTAGGCCAGCTTGCGGCCGTCCGGGCTCCACGCCGGCGACAGCAGCGGCTCGTTCGAGCGCACCACGGTCTGCGGGTTGTAGCCGTCGGCGTCGGCGACCATCAGCGCGTAGCGGCTGCCGGGACCGGTGCCGGTCGCGGTGACGTAGGCGATGCGGGTCCAGAACGCGCCGCGCACGCCGAGGATCTTCTCGTAGATCGCGTCGGCCATCTGGTGGGCGACGTCGCGCATGGCGTTGGCGCGGGCGGTCATCGCCAGCCCGAGCAGGCGCTGCTGCTTGGCGACGTCGAACAGTTCGTACTCAACCCGGTAGCTGCCCTCGGCCGCATCGACGACGCGGCCGATGACGAGGAAGTCCTGGCGCAGCGCGCGCCACGCCGGGTAGTCGACCTCGGCGCCGGTGGTCGGGCGGCTGACCATGTCGCGCTCGGGCAGCGTGCGGAACTGGCCGGAGCGTTCGAGGTCGGCGCGCACCACCGATGCGACGTCGGTCTGCGGCGCGGCGGCGGAGCCCTGGTAGGGCATCGGCACGACCGCGATCGGCAGCGCCGAGGCGTTGCCGCCGATGATGTCGATCTCCAGTCCCTGCTGCTGCGCGGCCGCGGCGAACGGCAGCAGCAGCGCGAGCACGGCGAGCATCCAGCGTTTGGCGAAAGTCATCGGAGGTTCCTGGAACGGGTTGGATTGGGGCGGCGACAGCTTGGCGTCGAATCGTCGCGGGAAGATGAACGGCGGCGGACTTGGCGGGCGCCGGGCACGAGTGAAGGTCAAGTCAACACCTCAACACCCGTCGTCCCCGCGAAGGCGGGGATCCAGTGTCTTCGGGCCTCTGACGGGCTTGGCT
>JAFAEU010000204.1 GCA_023423855.1 Pseudomonadota bacterium
GCGACTGAGATGCGGAACCAGCCCCCCCCGCCCCCCCGCGCCGCCCCCCCCCGGCCCACTTTCCGGAGTTCATGCATGGCTCGTCCCCCCAGGTTCCGTCCCGCCACCCGCCTGCTGGCCGCCGCGCTGGCGCTCGCCGCCGCGCCCGCGTTCGCCGCCGGTCCCTTCTCGCAGACCGTCTTCATCGGCGACAGCCTGAGCGATGCCGGCCATTTCCGGCCGCTGCTGATCCAGCAGGTGGGCCCGCAGGCCGCGATCATCGGCCGCTTCACCACCAACCCCGGGCTCGTCTGGTCGGAGTGGCTGGCCGACTACTACGGGACCGACGCTTCCACCGCCTGGTCGGCGACCGGCGCCACGCCGCAGGCCGGCAGCGGCAGCAACTACGCCGTCGGCGGCGCCCTGGTCGGGCAGGACGCGGTCGGCGCGCTGGGCTACACGCCCTCGCTGGCCACGCAGACGAACGCCTACCTCGCGGCCAACGGCGGTCGCGCCGATCCGGACGCGCTGTACTCGGTCTGGGGCGGCGCCAACGACCTGTTCTCGATCGCGGCCAATCCCGCGCAGGCGCAGCAGATCATCGGCGCCGCGGTGACCGCGCAGATCGGCATCGTCGGCGCGCTGCAGGGCGCCGGCGCGCGCTACGTGCTGGTGCCGAACATCCCCGACCTCGGCATCACCCCGGGCTTCCTCGCGCAGGGCGCGGCGGCGGCCGCGCAGGGCACCGCGCTCGCGACCGCGTACAACGGCGCGCTGTACGGTGGCCTGTCGTCGAACGGGCTGCGCGTGATCCCGGTCGATACCTTCACCTTCCTGCGTGAAGTGGTGGCGAACCCGTCCGAGTACGGCTTCGCGAACGTCACCGGCACCGCCTGCCAGCCGCAGATCACCGCGCAGTCGCTCACCTGCAACCCCGGCACCTATGTCACGCCGGGTGCGGCGGACACCTACCTGTTCGCCGATGGCGTGCATCCGGGTTCGGCCGCGCACCGGATCGTCGCCGAGCTCGCGATCGGCATGATCGAGGGTCCGCGCCAGATCGCGGTGCTGCCGCATTCGGCGGCGATGACCGGCCGCGGCCGCGCCGAGCGCGTGGGCGCACAGCTGTCGGTCGCGCCGGAGCAGGACGGCCGACGCTGGTGGGTCGACGTGCGCGGCGACTTCCAGCGCTACGGCCACGGCGACAACTACGACGGCGCCGGCCCGGCGCTGACCGCGGGCCTGGGCTGGGGCAGCGGCAACCTCGTGTACGGCGGCTTCGCCGGCTACGGTCGCCAGGGCAACGACTGGGGCCTGCGCCGCGGCGACTGGGACCAGGGCGAGGTGACGCTGGGCGGTTTCGTCGGCTGGTATTCCGAGGGCGGCGCCTGGGCCAACGGCCAGCTCAGCTACAGCCGGCTCGACTTTGACGTCAACCGCCAGGTCCCGCTCGGCCCGGTGACGCGCGTGCACCGCGGTTCCACCGACGGCGGCAACCTCACCGCCGCGCTGCAGGCCGGCTGGAGCTTCGGCGAGGGCGCGCTCAGGCACGGCCCGGTGCTGGGCGTGATCGCGCAGAAGATCGAGATCGACGGCTTCGCCGAAAGTGATCCGGCCTCGTCAACCTCGCTGGCCTTCCCCGATCAGGAATTCGATTCGCTGATCGGCAGCGTCGGCTGGCAGGCCAGCTACGCGATCAACGCCCACCTCGCGCCGTATGCGCGCATCACGCTCGACCGCGAGTTCGAGGACGGTGCCGAGGAGGCGTTCGCGCAGTCGCAGACCACGGGGCTGGCCTACGCCGTGCCGGGGCTGGACTACGACGACACCTACGCCACGCTCACCCTCGGCGCGCGCACCTCGCTGTTCGGCCTCGACGCGAACCTCGGCGTGAGCCTGAACGCGGGCGAGAAGGGCGGCAAGCAGACCACCGCGTTCGCCACCCTGGGCGCAGGCTTCTGAACCGCGCGGGCCGCCGGGTCGCGCAACGGCCCGGCGCCTGCGACGCGTTGCCAAGCCGCGCCGGCCGGGCATAGACTGGTCGCGAACGCGGGTGTAGTTCAATGGTAGAACTGCAGCTTCCCAAGCGTGCGACACGAGACCGCAGAATCGTGACGTGACGTTGTAGGCCGGTCGGGGGCTCAAGCCCGACTTCATCAACCCGAAGCATGCGGTTGCAACGGGTGGGACCATGGCCCAAACCATGGACAACGTATGTCGGCCCTTCGGGGGCGGCATTCATCTGCGGCCGAAGGCCGTGAATGCAATTGTTGGTGTTGTAGAGATGGACTGGATGCAATCGTGGGGGCTCCCCCATGTCAGGACTTCGCTATTTCAACCAACCCGGTTTTCAGCAACCGGTAGCCAAGGAGCTGTGCGAGGCGGGTAACTGCTTGGTGCAAAGCGCTCCGTTAATGTAGCCCCCTCATGGGACGCCGAATCCCGCGAGGGAGTCGGCGTGACCCCGGAAATCGCATCCGGGTAGGCGCTAGGCTGGGTTTGTAGGGTTAGTGCAAGCGAACCACCGTTAAACGTCGTCAAGCTGACTGAGCCAAAGCGATTGATAGGCTCAACCCAAAAGGGATGAGGTCGGTTGTTTCTCTGCTTGGTAGAGACACGCTGACATTGGACCTCCGGCGGAAAGGTGGAACCCGAACAACTCTGTTGCATGCACGGAACGTGGAAACCCCGTTATGCTGTTGGCAGTGGATCGCCAACTAGGTATTCCGCAAGGAGTATCGAAGGCCTAGCGGGCACAGGAGTGCGGAAGAAGCGAATGCCCGGTTGTAATCACCGGGATAGGGGATGGAACGATCGCCCCGACCCGAAAGGGTGCTGACGTCTGCATGGTGGCCTATCGCTAGAAAAGCCGGCAATCAACTAACCCCGAGGGGCATGACGTCCCCAACGGGGGCGTCCTATGTCCTGAGGGTCATCGGGCGGGTGTAGCTCAATGGTAGAGCTGTTGCTTCCCAAGCAACTGACGAGGGTTCGATTCCCTTCACCCGCTCCATCTCAGGAGGAAGATATGGACGCTCATTCAATGAGTGATGTCGCCTCCTGCGTCTGGGAGTCATGGACCACGATCCCGTGGGACACGGCCAACCAGTACGTAAGGAGGTTGCAAGCTCGTATATCGAAGGCAGCAAAGGACGAAGACTGGCGCGGCGTGAAACGCTTGCAACGGTTGTTAGTCCGCTCGTCCAGCGGCAAAGCTGTCGCCGTGCGACGAGTCACGGAGAACCAAGGGCGGAGAACTCCCGGCGTCGACAAGGTGGTTTGGTCGACGAGTGGGGAGAAGTGGAAGGCGGTGAAGTCGCTGACGACAGTCGGTTACAAGCCCCTCCCGCTCAGGCGTATCCACATCCCGAAGACCAATGGCGGGAAACGGCCGCTGGGTATCCCGGCGATGAAAGACCGAGCAATGCAGGCGCTGCACTGGCTTGCGCTCGATCCAGTCTCCGAGGCCCGTGCGGATCCCAACTCGTATGGCTTCCGCCTTTACAGATCCACGGCAGATGCCTTGAAACAGTGCGAAAACGCACTGAATCGGAAAGCGTCACCGCAGTGGGTACTGGAAGGGGATATCAAGGGCTGCTTCGACAACATCGACCATGACTGGCTGATGGCGCACGTTCCGATGGATCGGCGCGTGTTGTCGCGGTGGCTCAAGTCTGGATTCATGGAACGCGGTCGTCTTTATCCAACCGAGGCAGGCACACCACAGGGAGGCATCATTTCCCCTGTGCTCGCCAACCTCACGCTCGACGGAATGGAGCGTGTCCTGAAGGATGCGCTGCCCCGGCGGGCCAAGGTGAACTTCATCCGATATGCGGACGACTTCATCGTGACAGCGGACTCGAAAGAGCTGCTGGAAGCGAAGGTCAAGCCGCTGATCATCGAATTTCTGTCAGAGAGAGGGCTTGCCCTGTCCGAGACGAAGACGGTGGTGACGCATGTGTCGGATGGGTTCGATTTCCTCGGTTTCCGAGTGCGGAAGTTCAAGGATTTCCTGCATATCGGACCGTCGCCAAAGGGCACCAAGGCGCTGTATGCCAAGGTCTCTTCGACGCTCAGGGGAATGCGCGCTGCCAAGCAAGGAGACGTGATCCATACGCTTAACCCGATCTTGTCGGGATGGGCGGGATATCACCGAACCATGATGGCAACGCGTACGTTCGCGGTGATGGATCACCGCATCTTCTGGGCGCTATGGCGCTGGGCAAAGAGGCGGCACCCGAACAAGGGCGCCCGCTGGGTGAAGAAGCGCTATTTCAAGGCTTCGGATTCCCGACAGTGGGTGTTTACGAACGGGGCGACAACATTGGTGCGGCTGTCGAGTTACAACAAGCGGCGTCACACCAAGATCAGAAGCGAAACGAACCCGTACGATCCTGCACAGGAAGCCTACTTCGACGAGGTATTGAAGCGTCGGATGATGGAAACACTGGCGGGTAGGCGGAAGCTTCTGTGGCTCTTGGAAAAGCAAGAGGGGTTGTGCCCCCGATGCCGGACGAAGATCACCAAGCAAACGGGATGGCACATCCATCACCGCGTTTGGCGAACCCTCGGCGGCTCGGACAAGCTCAGCAACCTTGTACTGCTCCACCCCGTCTGTCATGCGCAGTTGCACGCACGTGCCGGAAGGGTCATGCTGCCGCCCATCAGCGAGTGATGGGTTTTCAGGCTGCTTGAGCCGTATGAAGCGAAAGTTTCACGTACGGTTCTTAGGGGGGAGGGTGGCCGCGAGGCTACCCTCCCACCCGACTGCTAGCGTGGGTTCGATTCCCATCACCCGCTCCACATGCAGGCGGCGGCACCATCGCAACGGTGGTGCCGCCGTTTTTCGCTTCGCAGGCCGCGCATGAAGCTCGCGATCCTCTCCCGCAACGGCAAGCTCTACTCCACCCGGCGGCTGGTGGAGGCCGCGCGCGCGGCCGGGCACAGCGTGCGCGTGCTCGATCCGCTGCGCTGCTACATGCGCATCGGCAATGCCGGTTTCGCGATGCGCTACAAGGGCCGCGCGATCGACGGCTACGGCGCGGTGATCCCGCGCATCGGCGCTTCGGTCACGCGCTACGGCTGCGCGGTGCTGCGGCAGTTCGAACTGATGGGCAGCCACACGCCGAACCCGGCGGCGGCGATCGCGCGCGCGCGCGACAAGCTCGCCTGCCACCAGCTGCTGGCGGCGCAGGGCATCGGCCTGCCGACGACGGCGTTCGGCGACAACCCGGACGACACCGCCGACCTGCTGGCCCTGCTCGGCCCGCCGCCGCACGTGATCAAGCTCAACGAGGGCACCCAGGGCGCGGGGGTGATGCTGACCGAGAAGCCGTCGGCCTCGCGCAGCGTGGTCGAGGCGCTGCGCGGGCTGTACGCCAACTTCCTGGTGCAGGAGTTCGTGGCCGAGGCCGAGGGCGCGGACCTGCGCTGCTTCGTCGTCGGCGATCGCGTGGTCGCGTCGATGCAGCGCCAGGCGCCGGCCGGCGACTTCCGCTCCAACCTGCATCGCGGCGGCAGCGCGACCGCGATCGAGTCGACCGCCGGGGAGCAGGCGATGGCCGTGCGCGCGGCGCAGGCGGTCGGGCTGGGGGTGGCCGGCGTGGACCTGATCCGGTCCCGCCGCGGGCCGCTGGTGCTGGAGGTGAACGCCTCGCCGGGACTGGAGGGCATTGAGGAGGCGACCGGCGTCGATATTGCCGCCAAAATCATCGAACTTGCCGTATCAGGCTCGAAACTTCCAGAAATCGGCAAGGCGCGCCCACACCGTCGCGGGCGCGGTTTTAACAAATAATTCATCCGCGGTTTAACGACTGCTTAAGCGTTCCGGGACTACCTTGTCCCGACCGGATCCCGCGCTTTCTCCTGTTTCCTTGTCCAAGGGTCAGCCAACGGATTACGGTAATCGGGGCAGTACTTTGGGCCCAGGCGATGGCATCGTCTGGGCTCTTTTGTGGGCGCTCGTCGACGGGGCGCCGACAGGGCCATGTGACAGAATCCCTCCTCCCGCGCCCGGCGGAACCGCGCATCGTCCCGCGCGGTCCAAGAAGGCCGACCCAACGGAATCCGCTGCATGCGCATCCTCGTCATCGAAGACAACCAGGACATCGCGGCCAACCTCGGCGACTACCTCGAGGACCGCGGCCACACCGTCGATTTCGCCGCCGACGGCGTGACCGGCCTGCACCTGGCGGTGGTCCACGACTTCGACGCGATCGTGCTCGACCTCAACCTGCCGGGCATGGACGGGCTGGAGGTCTGCCGCAAGCTGCGCAACGACGCGCGCAAGCAGACGCCGGTGCTGATGCTGACCGCCCGCGACAGCCTCGACAACAAGCTCGCCGGCTTCGACTCCGGCGCCGACGACTACCTGGTCAAGCCCTTCGCGCTGCAGGAAGTCGAGGTGCGGCTCAACGCGCTCTCACGCCGCGGCAAGGGCGTGCAGACGCGGGTGCTGGACGTCGGCGACCTCGAGTACAACCTCGACACGCTGGAAGTGCGCCGCCAGGGCAAGCTGGTGCAGCTCAACCCGACCGCGCTGAAGATCCTGCAGGCGCTGATGGAGGCCTCGCCGGCGGTGGTGACGCGGCAGGACCTGGAAACCCGTGTCTGGGGCGAGGAACTGCCGGATTCGGATTCGCTGCGCGTGCACATCCACGGCCTGCGCGCCGTGATCGACAAGCCCTTCGACGTGCCGCTGATCCAGACCCGCCATGGCATCGGCTACCGCATCGCCGCGCCCGATGGCGCAGGCTGACGACGCGCCGGACGATCCCGTCCGCAGCAGGGGCCGACGCTATCGCAGGCGGCTGCGGACCCGCATCATCCTTTCGTTCTTCCTGCTCGGCACGGGCCTGACGGCGCTGTACGCCTACCTCACCGACTTCGCGCGCCAGCGGGTCGAGGACCAGTTGGTCGAGGAGGTGATGAACAAGAACATCGACGAGTACGCAAGGCGCTTCTATTCCGACCCGACCCGGCCGCCGAGCGTGCCGGTGGAGCAGATCCGCGGTTTCTCCTATACGCCCGACCGGTTCGAACGCGTCCGCCAGGAGCGCCCGGAGTGGGCGCTGTTGCCGAACGGCAACCACAACATCACCGACATCGACGAGAACGGCGAGCCCTTCGCCTACAAGCTCGCGGTACGCAAGACGCCGGAGGCATGGTTCTTCCTCGCCTACGACACCAGCCAGGCGGCGCGCGGGGCGACCCAGCTCCGCTCGTGGCTGTACGTGGCTGTGGTGCTGTTCGGTGCGCTGTCGCTGGTCATCGGCTGGTGGTCGGCGGCACGGGTGATGAGCCCGGTGTCCGAACTGGCGAAGCGGATCGGCCGCAGCGGCGACAGCACGCAGCCCGAACCGCTCGCGCCGCATTTCCCCGACGACGAGGTCGGCGAACTGGCCAAGGCGCTCGACGACTACGCCGAGCGCCTGACCGAGGTGGTGCAGCGCGACCGCGAGTTCAACGCCGACGTCAGCCACGAATTGCGCACGCCGCTGGCGGTGATCCGCGGCGCGGCCGAGTTGCTGCTGTCGCGGCCGGACCTGGACGAGAAGACGCAGGCGCGCCTGCTGCGCATCCAGCGCGCCGAGCAGCAGTGCACCGACCTGATCAGCGCGCTGCTGCTGCTCTCGCGCAACGAGCGCGGCCACGGCGCGACCGACGTGGCGAAGGTCGCGGAGCAACTGTTCGATGCGCACCGCGGCCAGCTCGGCAGCAAGCCGCTGGCGCTGCGGCTGGAAGGCGTACCGGGGCAGGTGGTGGTGGATGCGCCGGAATCGGCGGTGACGGTCGCGCTCGGCAACCTCGTCGGCAACGCGGTGAAGTACACGCAGCAGGGCGAGGTGGTGGTGCGGCTGCTCGACGGCGCGGTCGACGTCATCGACTCGGGGCCCGGCCTCAGCGCCGAGGACGCCGCGCGCCTGTTCGAGCGCGGCTACCGCGGCACCCACGCCGAGCATTCGCAGGGCGGCGGCATCGGCCTGTCGATCGTGCGCCGGCTGTGCCGCCTCTACCAGTGGCGGGTGCGCGTGGTGCCCGGCGCGGAGCGCGGC
>JAFAEU010000206.1 GCA_023423855.1 Pseudomonadota bacterium
GCATAGAGCAGCGGCTCGCGATAGTCCGACTTCACGATCCACCAGAAGTGCAGCACCGCCAGGACCGCGATCGCGTACACCAGCGCGTGCAGGCGACCCCAGGCGCTCCCCAGCCGCCGCATCCAGCCCTGGGTCGAGGTCAGCGCCAGCGGCACCAGCAGCAGCCACGCGGCGAAGCCGACGGTGATGTAGGGGCGCTTGGCGATCTCCTCGAACACCTGCGCCCAGTAGCCGCGCAGGTCGAGGAGGAGGTAGGCGGCGAAGTGCAGGCTGGCGTAGGCGAAGGCGTACAGGCCGAGCATGCGCCGGAAGCGCAGCAGCACCGGCTGCCCGCTCAGCTGCCGCAGCGGCGTGATCGCCAGCGTGAGCAGGAGCAGGCGCAGGGCCCAGGTGCCGAGTTCGTGCTCGATCGCGGCGACGGGGTCCGCGCCGAGGGCGTCGATGTCGGCCTCGCTGAAGACCTGCCAGAACTTCCAGGCCAGGAGCGACAGCGGCGCCAGCGCGAGCGCGTGGACGGTGGTCTTGGCGAGGATGAGGGAGGTAGGGGTTTTTCGCACGGGGGGGCGATTCATGGATACGGCAGGGTTGATTGGCGGTTGATGGTGGGTAGTTGGTGCTCGCAAACGCATTTCCTGCTGTCATCCCGGCGAAAGCCGGGATCCATTTTTCGCGGGTTGCTTCCGCTGAGGGATCACACCGAAAGGTCAAGATGGATCCCGCCTTTCGCCGGGATGACGGACAAAATGAAGCGCAGGAGAGGCACCACGAACCACCAACCCCCAGTCCACCTCAATACCAGCGCTTCAGATCCATCCCCGCATACAGCCCCGCCACCTGCTCCCCATAGCCGTTGAACTTCTGCGTCGGGATGCGATCGGCGAACAGGCGGTTGCCGGTGCCGGCGATGCGACGCTCGGTCTTCTGGCTCCAGCGCGGGTGGTCGACCTCGGGATTGACGTTGCTGTAGAAGCCGTATTCCTTCGGCTGCAACTGGTGCCACGCCGTCTTCGGCTGCTTCTCGGTGAAGCGGATCTCCACGATCGACTTGATGCTCTTGAAGCCGTATTTCCACGGCACCACCAGCCGCAGCGGCGCGCCGTTCTGCTGCGGCAGCGGCTTGCCGTACAGGCCGGTGGCGAGGAAGGCCAGTGGATGCATCGCCTCGTCGATGCGCAGGCCCTCGCGGTAGGGCCAGTCGATCGAGCGGAAGCGCAGGCCCGGCATCTGCGCGGGGTCGGCAAGGGTGGTGAAGGCGACGTACTTTGCCTTCGAGGTCGGCTCGAACCGCTTCAGTACATCGGCAAGCGGCACGCCGAGCCACGGGATCACCATCGACCAGCCTTCGACGCAGCGCAGGCGGTAGATGCGTTCCTCCGGCGCCAGGCCCTTGAGCAGGTCCTCGAACGGGAGATTGCCCGGCTTCGCGCACTCGCCGGACACGGCGACATTCCACGGTGAGGTGCGCAGGGTCTTCTTCGCGCGCGCCGGATCGGCCTTGTCGGTGCCGAACTCGTAGAAGTTGTTGTAGCCGGTGACGTCCTCGAACCGGGTCAGCGGTTCGTCGGTGCGGAAGCCGGACTTCGCCTGTTCGGGGGTCACCACCGTTTTCGAGGGCGGGACCTCGGCGTCCGCGCAGCCGGCCAGCGGCAGCAGCGTCGATGTCGCCAGCGCGCCGAGCAGGCGACGGCGGCCGCGATACACGGTTTCATCGGTAACCGCCGAGGAGGAAATGGCGAGCACGTTGCGCAGGGACATGGGTCGTTTCCTTTGATACCGCGCATTGGAGCGTCGCAGGACAGGAAAAGTTGCGCGGCCGCGGGAAACCGTGGTGCGCTGCGGCATACTAATGCGCTTCCTCCGTGTGATTGATGAAGCTCCGATGACGCGCGCCTACAACTTCAGCCCCGGTCCCGCCGCTCTGCCCGAAACGGTCCTGCGCCAGGCGCAAGCGGACATGCTCGAGTTCGGCGACGCCGGTGCGTCGATCGTCGAGATCAGCCACCGCGGCCCCGAGTTCCTGGAGGTCGCCCGCCGGGCCGAAGCCGACCTGCGCACCCTGGTCGAAATCCCCGACGACTACGCGGTGCTGTTTCCCGCCGGCGGCGCGACCACGCAGCAGGCGCTGATCGCGCTGAACTTCGCGGCGGTCGGCCAGCGCGTGGACTACGTGGTCAGCGGGCACTGGGGGCGCACGGCACTGAAGCAACTGGTGTCGGTGGACGTCAACGTCGCCGCCAGCGGAGAGGCCGACGGCTTCCGCACCATTCCGGCGCGCGAGTCGTGGCAGCTGTCGAAGCGCGCGGCCTATGTCCACGTCACCGCCAACGAGACCATCCACGGCGTCGAGTTCCGGCCGGCGTGGGGGCAGGTGCCGCCGGACACCGGCGACGTGCCGCTGTTCGCCGACTTCAGCTCCAGTATCGCCTCCGAACCGATCGACGTGTCGAAGTACGGGTTGATCTACGCCGGCGCGCAGAAGAACCTCGGGCCGGTCGGCATCAGCGTGGTGATCGTGCGCCGCGACCTGCTCGAACGCGCCGGCCAGCCGCGCGCCGACATCTTCGACTACCGCTCGCAGCTCAAGGGCGAGTCGATGCTCAACACGCCGCCGACCTGGAACTGGTACCTGCTGGGCCAGACCGTGCGCTGGATGATCGACGAGGGCGGCACCGCCGAATTCGACCGCCGCAGCGATGTCAAATCGAAACTGCTCTACGGCGCGATCGACGGCTCCGGCGGCTTCTACCGCAACGAGGTCGCCCCCGAGGTGCGCTCGCGCATGAACGTGCCGTTCTTCCTGCCCGATGCGGCGCTGGACGGCGCCTTCCTGTCGGGCGCGCGCGAGGCCGGACTGATCGGCCTGAAGGGCCATCGCGTGCTCGGCGGCATGCGCGCCTCGATCTACAACGCGATGCCGGTCGAGGGCGTGCAGGCGCTGGTCGACTACATGCAGGAGTTCCAGAAGCGCCATGGCTGACCGTAAATCGAAATCCGCCGGCATGGGCGCATCGCCTGCCGCGCCCAAGCGCAAGGCGAAAGCCGCGACCCCGCCGAAGGCCGAAGCCTCCGCGCGTAGCCGCGCTGCGGTCGCTCGCCAGGCGAAGCCGGACCTCGCCGCCGTGCGCACGCAGATCGACGGCATCGACCGCGAGATCCAGGCGCTGATCGCAGAGCGCGCGCTGTGGGCGCACCAGGTCGGCAAGGCCAAGGGCAAGCTCGCCGCCGCCATCGACTACTACCGCCCCGAGCGCGAGGCACAGGTGCTGCGGCGCGTGGTCGACCGCAACGACGGGCCGCTGTCGGACGAGGTGCTGGTGCGGCTGTTCCGCGAGATCATGTCCGCCTGCCTGGCGCAGCAGGAACCGCTGAAGATCGGCTACCTCGGCCCGGAAGGCACGTTTTCGCAGCAGGCGGTGCACAAGCACTTCGGGCATTCGGCCAGGGGCCTGCCGCTGGTCAGCATCGAGGAAGTGTTCGACGAGGTCGCCGCCGGCAACGCAGACTTCGGCGTGGTGCCGGTGGAGAACTCGGGGCAGGGCACGATCCAGTCCACGCTCGACATGTTCCTGACCTCGCCGCTGAAGATCTGCGGCGAGGTCGAGC
>JAFAEU010000270.1 GCA_023423855.1 Pseudomonadota bacterium
ACTACATCGAGGTGTTCTACAACCGGCAGCGCCGTCACGGGCACAATGGCGGTCTGTCTCCCATGGCGTTTGAGGAAGCTCACCCAACTCGACCGCTGTAAATGTCTACAGAGCCGGGGACGTACCAGGTTTCCTGCAGGAACTTGCGTCTGATGCCGAGAACGCTCTGCCAGAAGCCACCGATCCACTGACGGCCGCCGCCACCGAAGGCTTACGCGCATCGCTGACGGACTTCTTCAAGGCGTTGTTTGCGGCGATCGAGGAGAACCGCGGGAACAACTACCCATGCTTGCCTCCAGATTTTCGCGCGTCCGACGAAACTCTCGCCTCCCTAGTCAATTGCTCGCTTGATCTGAGTGACGAAGACATGGTGGATGGCCCATACGTAAAACGGCTTCGTCAACGTTTGCGCGAAGGGGCAAGTAGTCCGGACACGCGCACCGGCTAGATGCAATGCGAATAAATTTCGGAGCTGCAAAGAGCATCAAAAGAGGCATAATGGGGGCGATCTCTGCTTCAGAACCCGAGGGCTGGCAGTAGCTTTGGCGGTACCACCGGAAGCAGGAATCACGAAAGCCGTTGTATTTCATCCACCTACAACTGCTTTTCGGGTGCACCCATAGCCACCATCCACGTACTCGACTCAAACCTGACGGCGCCCGTTGATCGCGCCGCGACCGCCGACGCCTGCCGACGGGAAAACGCAACACGCTCGGCCTCGACACCGTCCCGAGACCGGACTGGCCGATGCGCTCCCGGCGCGACGAGATCCGCAAGCCGCCCGCCGATCCCGCGTCCCTGAGGAACCCCGCTTGACGGGCGACCTCCCGTACTTCGGATCGTGTGGGGACGGCAAGGTTCCGCTACGCTTGCGGTGATCGTATTTCTTGCGGGCATGGCTTCGCCAGTCTTTCCTTCCCGGCCCGCAACGCACCGGAGGCTTCCGCCCATGCATCTTCGCCGCGACGTCCTGCGCCTGCTGGGCCTGACGGCCGCTCTCCCCGTACTGCCCGCAGTGGCGGTCGCCTCCGCCGGGAAGCACCGCGGCCCGGTGGTGGTATCGACCTGGAACTTCGGTGAAGCCGCGAACGCGGCGGCGTGGGACGTCCTGGGCGGGAACGGCAGCGCGCTGGACGCGGTCGAGGCCGGGGCGCGCATACCGGAGGCGGATCCGGAGAACCATTCCGTCGGACTGGGCGGCTATCCCGACCGCGACGGACACGTCACGCTCGATGCCTGCATCATGGACCATCAGGGCAACCTCGGCTCGGTCGCGTGCCTCGAGGACGTCGTCCACGCGGTGTCGGTGGCGCGCAGGGTGATGGAAAAAACGCCGCACGTGCTGCTCGTCGGGGAAGGCGCGCTACAGTTCGCACTGTCCGAAGGCTTTGCGCGCCAGAACCTGCTGACGCCCGAATCGGAGAAGGCATGGCGCGAGTGGCTCGAGACCGCCGAGTACCGGCCGCAGCCCAACATCGAACGGACCAACCGCTACCGCATGCCTGGCGAGTTGCCGGGGGGCGAAAGCAACCACGACACAATCGGCATCCTTGCGCTGGACGGCGGCGGCAGACTCGCCGGTGCCTGCAACACCAGCGGCATGGCCTTCAAGATGCGCGGCCGCGTCGGCGACTCGCCGATCAGCGGCGCGGGCCTGTTCGTCGACGGTGAAGTCGGCGCCGCGAGCGCCACCGGCGTGGGCGAGGAGTGCCTGCGGATCTGCGGCTCGCACACCGTCGTCGAACTGATGCGGCAGGGCCGCTCGCCGGAACGGGCGTGCAGGGAGGCCGTGGAACGCATCGCGCGCCGCTATCCCGTGCCGCGCGACGACCTGCAGATGGCCTTCGTCGCCTTGCGCAGCGACGGCCGGATCGGTGGTTACGCGCTGCAGCCCGGCTTCAGCTATGCCGTTCGCACGCTCGATGGCGCACGGTTGGTCGAGGCTCCGAGCCTGCTTTGAGCGACGGGTTCCATGCGGGCCGACCAGAGCGCTTTTTGCCTCGGTCCATCACGGCTTGAACGCCGTCATCCCACCGCAAGCTGGGATCCAGCTTGCCTTTGATCTTGCTCGAAAGAATCGATAGCAGAAAGCAAAATGGATCCCAGCTTGCGCTGGGATGACGGCGTTGTGGATTCTCGGCCTGCGGGGGATGACGGTGCTCAAGGCATGAAGGATCGGGGTGAAGATGCGCTGGCGATCGCCGCGAACCCACCCGCATCGCCCGTTCCGGTGTCCGCAACGGCTATCGGCGGCCGGCGCGGCGCCAACCCGAGCAGCCACGCGCGCCTACACTAGTCCCAGTTCAGCGGCGGCGCGCCCTCCGCGGCGCACGCCGCAGGCGGAACATCCTCCGGCCGCGCGCCCCAAACAGCTCGCGTCGCGTCTTCGGTGAGCGAAAACCCGAGCACGCCGCCCTCGCGGAGCCGCTCCCAATCGAGCCAGACCCGCGACTGGGGCTGTCCATCGAAGCTGGCCGCCTCCACGAAGCGCAGCTTGCCGTCGCCGGCGCCCGGCGCCTCGATGCGGAGCGTCCGCCCTTCGCCCAAGTCCATGTCCACGCGCTCGAACCGCGGCGCATGCAGCACGAACTGCCCGGTCCCGGGAACGACGGGATAGAGCCCCATCGCGCTGAACAGGTACCACGCGGACATCGTGCCCAGGTCGTCATTGCCGGTCACGCCGTTGGGCGCGTTGGTGAACAGCCCCTGCGCGGCGTGCAGGACCGTGGACGTCTTCCACGGCTGGCCGACCAGCGTGTACATCGAGGGCGCATGCAGGTCCGGTTCGTTGTTGGGGTTGTAGCGGTACTGGTTGTAGTAGCTGTACGGCCCCACCACCCATTCCTTGCGCGCGGCGGCGGACGGATCCTCGCGCAGCGCGTCGTAGGCGAAGAACGCATCCAGCCGGCGCACGGCCTGTTCGCGGCCGTGCATCGCCTGCACCAGGCCCGGGACGTCCTGCTGCACCAGCCACTGGTACTGCCACGCCGTTCCCTCGTGGAAGCCGTGGTGCGAACGCGGGCTGTAATGGTCGCTGGCCGGCGCATACCAGCGCCCGTCTTCCGTGCGCGGCCTCGGGAAGCCGGCGAAGCCGGCGTCCTCGTCGCGCACGTCCGGATCCCAGACGTTGCGCCAGTGGCCCGCGCGCAGTTGCAGCTGCCGCGCGTCGTCCGATCGTCCGAGTGCGACGGCCATCTGCGCCAGCGCGCAGTCGGCGAGCGCGTACTCGAGCGTCGCCGATCCGCCGTGGTGCGGATCCACGTCCATGCCCTTGGAGGGCCAGGTGCGGTCGTACTGCACGAATCCGTCGGCGAGGTAGCGCGCGTTGCCGGAGCGGCCGGCATGGCGGGAATTGTGCGGCGGCTCGCCGAAGGCGTTCTCGCGCAGCGCCTCGTAGGCCTGCCGCTCGCGGCCTTCGAGCGCACCCAAGCGCCACAGGTCCACCAGGAACGGGGTGACCGGGTCGCCGGTCATGATGTTGGTCTCGAAGCTCGCGTATCCCCAGCGCGGCAACCAGCCGCCCTGCTCGTGGACGGCCAGCACGGTGCGCGCGATATCGCGCGCGCGCGCCGGCCGCAGCAGCGCGATCAGCTGGTTCTGGCTGCGGTAGGTGTCCCACAGCGAGAGGTACTCGTGGTAGGTCCAGCCGTCGGCGCGGTGGATGCGGTTGTCGTATCCGCGATAGCGGCCGTCGGCGTCGCTGCCCGTCATCGGCTGCAGCAGCGCGTGGTACAGCGCGGTGTAGAAAACGGCGACGTCGTCGGGGCTTCCGCCGCTGATGCGCACGCCGCCGAGTTCCTCGTTCCATGCGTCCTGCGCGCGCCGGCGCATGGCGTCGAAGCCCAGCAGCCGGCCGTCGTCCATGCCGTCCGCGCGCAGGTTCAGGCGAGCGCCCTCGGCGTCGACGTGCGAGATCGCGGACACCACGGTGACTGCGCGGTCGCGGTCCATGTCGAAGCTGAGCCAGGCGCCGTTGGGCTTGGCCTCGCCTTCCATGCCGTGACGCGCGCCCGGCAGGCCGCCGCCCTCTCCCCAGACGCCGTGCGCCTGGAACGGCCGGTCGAACTCCAGCCGGAACCACGTGGTGTACTGATGCCCGCCGCAGAAGCTCTTGGTGGTGACCCGGCCCTCGACCGCGCGCTCGCCGACGATCTCCACGCTGCTGCCGATGACCGAGTGGCGCTCGTTCGCCTGGCCGACGTTCACCAGCACGTGGCCGCGCCCGGCGCCGGCCGGGAACGTATAGCGTTCGGCCGCCGCGCGCACCAGCGCGGTCGCCTCCGCGTCGATGCCGCCGTAGTCGGTGAGCCGCACCCGGTAATAGCCGGCCTGCCCGACCTCGCCTTCGTGCGTGTAGCGGGAGCCATAGGTCCGATGGTCGAAACCCTTGGCGTCGGCGGTGTCGAAATCGCCTCCCGGCCCGATCCGGCCGGTGACCGGAAGCACCGAGACCTGCCCGCCCTGCTCCCAGCAGCCGGCGCCGGA
>JAFAEU010000252.1 GCA_023423855.1 Pseudomonadota bacterium
GCACTTGCTGCTCGCGACCGGATCCAGCCCACGCAGACCCGACGTGCCGGGCGCGGAACTTGCCAGCATCTCCGACGATTTCTTCGCGCTGTGCGACGCGCCGGAACGGGTGGCCCTGGTCGGCGGCGGCTACATCTCGGTGGAGCTGGCGGGCGTGCTGCAGGCGCTGGGCAGTCGCGTCGACATCTACGCGCGTAGCCCGCGCCTGCTCGGGCATGCCGACGCGGAGCTGGTCGAACGGCTGCAGGAGAACTACCGCCAGCAGGGCATCGGCCTGCACTTCGGCTACCGGCTGGCGGCGATCGAAGGCGAGCCGGGCAAACTGCGGCTGCGCGACGCCGATGGCCATGCCGGCGATGCCTATGGGCAGGTCATCCTTGCCGTCGGCCGCGCCGCCAACACCGCCGGCATCGGGCTGGAGGAGGCGGGCGTCGAACTGGACGCCGACGGCAACATCGTCGTCGACGCGTTCCAGCGGACGTCGCTGCCGCACGTCGCCGCGGTCGGCGACGTCACCGGCCAGGTGACGCTGACCCCGGTCGCGATCGCCGCGGCGCGGCGCGCGATGGACCGTGTGTTCGGCGGGCAGGCCGATGCGAAGCTCGATTACGACGACATCCCGACCGTGATCTTCGCGCATCCGCCGCTGGCCGCGGTGGGCCTGACCGAGGCGCAGGCGCGCGAACGCCACGGCGACGACGTGCACGTGTACCGCAGCACCTTCCGGCCGATGCTGCAGGCGCTGGCCGACCGGTCGCAGCACAGCCTGTTCAAGCTGGTCTGCGTGGGCGCGGAGCGGCGCGTGGCCGGCATCCACCTGCTCGGCGAAGGCGCCGACGAGATCCTGCAGGGTTTCGCGGTGGCGCTGAAGAAGGGCCTCACCCTGGCCGACCTGCACGACACGGTCGCGATCCACCCCACCAGCGCCGAGGAAGTCGTATTGATGCGATAGGGCGGGCCTAGGCCCGCCGCTTTCCTCCGGACGGCCACGGGGCTGCCGGGACGCGGGGAGGCGGGCCGAGGCCCGCCCTATACAATCGGGTGATGGAGACCTTCACCTTGCATCGCGGCACCGCGCCGCTGCTGGTCAGCGTGCCGCACGACGGCACCCGCGTTCCCGACGACATCGCCGCGCGGCTCACGCCCGAAGCGCGCCGCGTGCCCGACACCGACTGGCATATCGCGCGGCTCTACGCCTTCGCCAGGGAACTCGGCGCCTCGCTGATCGTGCCGACCCATTCGCGTTACGTGATCGACCTCAACCGCGGCGAGGACGACGTCTCGCTGTATCCGGGCCAGAACACCACCGGCCTGTGCCCGGTCGTGCGCTTCAGCGGCGATCCGGTCTATCTCGACGGCGAGCAACCCTCGGAGGACGAGGTGCGCGCCCGCGTCGACCGCTACTGGCGGCCCTACCATGCGGCGCTGCGCGGCGAGCTCGATCGCATCCACGCCGCGCACGGCCGCGCCGTGCTGTGGGAAGGCCATTCGATCCGGGGCGAACTGCCGTTCCTGTTCGAAGGCCGGCTGCCCGACCTCAACCTCGGCACAGCCAGCGGCAGCAGCGCTTCTCCGGCGCTGCAGCAGCGACTGGAGGCGGTGCTCGCGGCGCAGTCGCGCTACGACTGGGTCCACAACGGCCGCTTCAAGGGCGGGCACATCACCCGCCACTACGGCGATCCGGCGCGCGGCATCGAGGCGGTGCAGCTGGAGATCAGCCAGCGGGTGTACATGGACGAGGCGACGTTCGCGTACGACGAGGCGCCGGCGGCAAGGGCGCAGCAGGTGATCCGGGCGTTGCTGGAGGCGACGCTCGCCTAGCCTGCCGTGCTGCCGCCGCGTCCACGCGGAGACACCACCATCGCCTTCACGTCATCCCGGCGAAAGCCGGGATCCATTTGGCTTTGGACTGCATCCAGTCGCCGGCAAAAATGGATCCCGGCTTTCGCCGGGATGACGATCAACCAAGGTGTGTTTGGTTTGTACGGTTGCGGGCATCCGCTGTCGCAGTTGCAGGCAGGGACGGCCATCGGCGGCGATCACCGTCCGGCGCGCAATTCCGCCGGGAATGCCCGCACCGTCGCATCAAGCGTGATGTCCCCTGCGGCATGCATCGCCGCGTCACCCTTTACCGCCGCTACCGGCGCGGGCATAGTCCTGTGCGGGAAACGACGAACGAGCCTTTCCCATATTCGTTTCGAATAGGTGGACGTCTCGTTCCGAATACCTGCGGAGTGTGTGCATGACGCATGAAGCGGTTCCCGGGGGGACGCCGCGCATCCCGGAACAGGCGGTCTATCCGCATCTCGCGGGGCGACGGGTGTTCATCACCGGCGGCGGCAGCGGGATCGGTGCGTCGCTGGTGGAGGCGTTCTCGCGACAGGGCGCATGCGTGGCCTTCGTCGACATCGCCGCTGACGCCAGCGCGGCGCTGGCCGATGGACTGGCCGCCGCCGGCCGTCCGCGTCCGTGGCACCGGCACTGCGACGTTGCCGACGTGTCCGCGCTGCAGCATGCGATCGCCGACGCGTCGGCGGAACTGGGCGGCGACTTCCACGTGCTGGTCAACAACGTCGGCAGCGACGATCGCCACGCGCTGCACGAGGTCACGCCCGAGTACTGGGACCGGCGCGTGGCGATCAACCAGAAGCCTGCGTTCTTCGCCATCCAGTCGGTGGTCCCGGGGATGCAGCGACTGGGCGGCGGCGCGATCGTCAACCTCGGCTCCAACGGCTGGCGGATCAAGGCCGGCGGCTACCCGGTGTATGCGACCGCGAAGTCGTCGGTGAACGGGCTCACGCGCGGGCTCGCGCGCGAACTCGGCGCGCAGCGCATCCGTATCAACGTGGTCACGCC
>JAFAEU010000358.1 GCA_023423855.1 Pseudomonadota bacterium
GTGCTGGTGTCAGGCTGGCTCCCGTCGCATCATCGGGAGTCGATCCATGTGGAAGTTTGCATTGCTGCTCGCAGCGGCGGGCGCGGGCGCGGAGGAACCGGCGGCGCCGGCTGGCGCGGACATCGAGCAGGTCCTGGTATCGCCGCTGTTCCGCGAATACTTCATGTGCGCCGAGCATGCGGAGGGCGAACTGGAGTTTCCCGGCGACGCGCTCGGCACCGACTGCGAGGTGACCGGTGGCGTCGATCCGCGCAGCCCGTACGGGTTCTCGCGCAGCTACCGCACCGACGGCGCCAGCAATGCCGACTGGTACGGCTGGGGCGCCGAAGTGCTGGCGCCGTTCGACGGCGAGGTGGCGCGGATCGTGCCCAACGACGTGGTCAACGTCCCCGGGCGCTTCGGCAAGCCGCCGGCGGCGATGGTCGCGTTCCGGCGAGACGACGGCGTGGTGGTGGTCTACGGGCATGTTGCCGACGTGGCGGTGGCGGTTGGCGACCGCGTGCGCGCCGGGCAGGTGGTGGCGAAGGTCGGCAACAACGGCATGTCGCGCAACCCGCACATCCACGTCGGTGCGCTGCGCGGCGAGACGCCGCTGCAGATCCGCTGGGACCTGCGCGCGCTGGGCGAGCTGCGGCGGCAGGCGGAAAAGGAGCCGGGCGGTGACTGACCCGCCCGCTCAGCCGCGTTCGCGTTCGATCGCGCGCCAGCCGATGTCGCTGCGGTGGAATTCGTTGGCCCAGGAGATCGCGTCGACGCCGGCGTAGGCGTTGCGCTGCGCGTCGGCCACGGTGTCGCCCAGCGCGGTGACGCAGAGCACGCGGCCGCCGGCGCTGACGATGTTGCCCTGCGCGTCGAGGGCGGTGCCGGCGTGGAAGACTTTTGTTTGGCTCCCTCCCCTGCATGCGGGGGGTGAGGAAGCGCGTTCATGCGCCACTGGCGCATGCGTTGACGAACGTCCGACGGCTACGCCGTCGGACTGGACGGGTTGGGGTGGGGGCAAGCCGGAGATCACGTCACCGGTCACTGGCGCGTCCGGATACGGCTTCGCCGCCATCACCACGCCCAGCGACGGGCGTGGGTCCCACGCGGCGTCGGCTTCGTGCAGCCTGCCGTCGATCGCCGCCTCGACCAGGTCGACGAGGTCGGACTGCAGGCGCAGCAGCACCGGCTGCGTTTCCGGGTCGCCGAAGCGCACGTTGAACTCGATCACCTTCGGCGCGCCGCTGCCGTCGATCATCAGCCCGGCATAGAGGAAGCCGGTGAACGGCGTGCCGTCGGCGATCATGCCGGCGACGGTCGGCTCGACGATCTCGCGCATCACCCGCGCGTGCACTTCGGGCGTGACAACGGGCGCGGGCGAGTACGCGCCCATGCCGCCGGTGTTGGGGCCTGTGTCGCCATCAAAGGCGCGCTTGTGGTCCTGGCTGGTCGCCATCGGCAGCGCGTGCGCGCCGTCGACCATCGAGATGAAGCTGGCCTCCTCGCCGGCGAGGAATTCCTCGACCACCACGCGCGCGCCGGCGTCGCCGAAGGCGTTGCCGGAAAGCATGTCGCGTACCGCGGCCTCGGCCTCGGCCAGCGTCGTCGCCACGATCACGCCCTTGCCGGCGGCCAGGCCGTCGGCCTTGACCACGATCGGCGCACCCTTGTCGCGCAGGTAGGCCAGCGCCGGTTCGACCTCGGTGAACACCGAGTAGAACGCTGTCGGAATACCGTGCCGCGCGAGGAAGTCCTTGGCGAAGGCCTTGCTGCCCTCGAGCTGCGCGGCGGCGGCGGTGGGGCCGAAGATGCGCAGGCCGGCTTCGCGGAAGCGGTCGACCACGCCGGCGACCAGCGGCACTTCGGGGCCGACGACGGTCAGGGCCACGCCTTCATCCCGCGCAAGTGCGAGCAAGCCGTCGAGGTCGGTGACCTTGACCGCGGCGTTGCGGCACTTGCCCTCGCTCGCGGTGCCGGCGTTGCCCGGCGCGACGATCACTTCGGCCACGCGCGGCGACTGCGCGAGCTTCCAGGCCAGCGCGTGCTCGCGGCCGCCGGAACCGATGACGAGAATCTTCATGCAGGATCTCCGGGTTCGTCATCCCGGCGAAAGCCGGGATCCATGTTGCCGTTGCCTTTCTGGTGTCGGGAAAGCGGAGGCAAGGGCAAGATGGATTCCGGCTTTCGCCGGAATGACGGCAAGAAAGGCGGTCAGTGTCGGAAGTGTCTAACGCCGGTGAAGACCATCGCGATGCCGTGCTCGTCGGCCGCGGCGATCACCTCGCCGTCGCGCATCGAGCCGCCGGGCTGGATCACCGCCTTGATGCCGGCCGCCGCCGCGGCGTCGATGCCGTCGCGGAAGGGGAAGAATGCGTCGCTCGCCATCACCGAGCCTTCCACCTGCAGGTCGGCGTCGGCGGCCTTGATGCCGGCGATGCGCGCCGAGTACACGCGGCTCATCTGTCCGGCGCCGACGCCGATGGTGCGGTGGTCCTTGGCGTAGACGATGGCGTTGGACTTGACGAACTTCGCCACCTTCCAGGCGAACAGCAGGTCGGCGAACTGCGCTTCGGTAGGCGCGAGCTTCGTCACCACCTTCAGTTCGTCGCGCGTGACTACCCGGTCGTCGATGGTCTGCATCAGCAGGCCCGAGCCGACGCGCTTGGTATCGATGAAGCCCTTCGACGGCGGCGCCAGCGGGATGCGCAGCACGCGCACATTGGCCTTCTTCTTCGCGTAGTCGATGGCGCCTTCGTCGTAATCGGGTGCGATCAGCACCTCGACGAACTGGCGGTCGAGGATCACCTTCGCGGTCGCCGCGTCGAGCGGGCGGTTGAAGGCGATGATGCCGCCGAAGGCGCTGGTGGGGTCGGTGGCATGGGCGAGCTCGTAGGCGTCGCCGCAGGCCGCACCGACCGCGACGCCGCAGGGGTTGGCGTGCTTGACGATCACGCAGGCCGGCGCATCGAACTGGCGCACGCATTCCCAGGCCGCGTCGCTGTCGGCGATGTTGTTGTAGCTCAGTTCCTTGCCCTGCAGCTGCTCGAACGTCGCCAGCGAGCCGGGTGCGGGATACAGGTCGCGGTAGAACGCGGCCTGCTGGTGCGGGTTCTCGCCGTAGCGCAGGTCCATCACCTTGACGAAGCAGCCGTTGGCCTGCGCGGAGAACGCCTCGCGCGCGGGCACGTCGCTCGTGGCGTCGGTGATCGCGGACAGGTAGTTGCTGATCGCCGCGTCGTACTGTGCGACGCGGTTGAACGCGGCGACCGACAGCGCGAAGCGCTTCGCCGCCGACAGCCGGCCGTCGTTGGCGTCGAGTTCGGCCAGCAGCTCCGCGTACTGGTCGGGCGAGGTCGCCACCGCCACGCGCGCGAAGTTCTTCGCCGCCGAGCGCAGCATCGCCGGTCCGCCGATGTCGATGTTCTCGACCGCGTCGGCGAGCGTGCAGCCGGGGTTCGCGGTCACGGACTCGAACGGATACAGGTTGAGCACCAGCAGGTCGATCGGGGCGATGCCGTGTTCAGCCATCACCGCGTCGTCGACGCCGGCGCGGCCGAGCAGGCCGCCGTGCACCAGCGGATGCAGGGTCTTGACGCGGCCGTCCATCATTTCCGGGAAGCCGGTGGCCTCGGACACGTCCTTCACCGGCAGGCCCGCCTCGCGGATCGCCTTCGCGGTGCCGCCGGTGGAGAGCAGTTCGACGTTGCGGGCGGCCAGCGCGGTGGCGAGTTCGATCAGGCCGGTCTTGTCGGACACGGACAGCAGCGCCCGGCGCACGGGCAGGAGGTCGTGGGTCATCGGGGAAGGGTCGGGGAGGGACGCGGAAACGAGGGCGAAATTATAGGGGCTTCCGCCTGTGGCTGCCGCGGGTCGCGGTGGCAGCGGGCGCGCAGGACTTCAATCCGACCTCATCCCGGCGCAAGCAGGGATCCATTTGGCTTTGCCCCGGGAGTCTCCTGCAACGCGGGCGCGGCCTCGCGCAATCGAACATGGGTTCCGGCTTGCGCCGGGATGACGGCCCCGGCGGGATCGGCGTCAGGCGATGCCGTACTCGCGCAGTTTCTTGCGCAAGGTCGCGCGATGGATGCCGAGCATGGTCGCGGCGCGGCTCTGGTTGCCGTCGCAGTGTTCCAGCACTTCCAGGAACAGCGGGATCTCGAGTTCGCGCAGCGCGATCTGGTAGAGGTTGTCGGCATCGCTGCCGTTGAGATCGCCGAGATAGCGGCGCACCGAGGTGGCAACATGCTCGCGCAGCGGCGCACGCGGCGCGCTGCGGACACTGTGCTGGTCGGTGTGTTCTGCGGTGTTCAAGTGGACGCTCGGGACTGCCGTGGCGATGCGGCGCCGAAGCGGGCCAGTCATCGCGGGCGGACGAGTCTAGCGCCTCGCGGTCGCAGCGGACAATGCGAATTTCGTCGAATCGACGCGCGCTAACGGAAATCGAACGCGTAGGACACGGTTGCGGCCGATGGCTCGCGGATGTCCAGCGCGATGTCCGCCGTCTGTCCCGGATCGAGTCCCGTCGCGGTCGGGGCCGATGCGAGGTATTCGTCGGCATCGAAGGCGCGCGCGGCGACCGGCCGGCCGTCGACGTCGGACAGCGTCAGCAGCAGCCGCGGCCAGGCCTGCGTCCAGCGGGCATCGTTGCGGAAGGTGGCGCTGACGCGTAGCGCGCCCGGTACATCGGGATGCGGTCGCACCTCACGCGCGAGCAGCGCGAAGGCCGCGGGCTCGTGCCAGGCGGGAAGGCTGCAGCCGAACAGGCCGCAGGCCGACGCCACCAGCGGCCGCCACTGCGCGTCGGCGGCGAGGCGGTCGCGGTCGGCGAGCAGGACCTGCAGGCCGAGCAACAGGACGAGCGAGGCGATGGCGGCGGGGAGCAGCCAGCGCCGGGCGCCCGCGGGTGCCGATGCCGCGGGCGCGATCCTGGACAGGAAGCCCGGGCCGGATGCCGCGGTTGTGGTTTCGATTGCGGTGGCGACCGGGTCGGTGGACGCTGGCGTGGCGATGGCCGGAGCTTCGGCATCGGCATCGGCATCGGCATCGGCGACCGCGACCGCCACGTCCGCCGGTGCCTGTGTCGTCGGCGTCACCGTCGCGCCATCGTCGCCTGCGGGGTTCGCAACCGCTGCGGCTTCGGTGGGGGCCTCTGCGTTCCCCTCGGAGGCGTCGGTTTCCTTGCCCTCGTCGAGGACGATCGCCGGTTCCGCTGCAGCGGTGTCGGGGACCGGTGAAGCGGGATCCGGTGGCGCAGGGGGCTGCGCGGGAGCTTCGATGACGCCTGCTGCAATCGTGGTTGGGGGGACGTCCTGCAATGCGGCGGCAGGCGTGTCGTCGCCGGTCGCTACTGTCGTCGCCGGATCGGGGGCTGCAGCCTGCGCAGGCGATTCCTGTGCAATTGGCGCGTCGTTCGCGGGCGCAGCCGTATCCGGCGACGCCTGCGGCAGCCGCAGCACGCCGGCGCAGCGCGGGCAGCGCTCCGGCGGCAGGTCGGTGACCGGATCGGTCGCGACCAACGCATTGCAGTGCTTGCAGTTCACGAACATGCGGTCATTCAACCACGCAGGCGCGCCGCGCTGTCGTGCCGCGCGTCACCGGCGGACGCCGTCGATGCGGACCCAGTCGCCCTCGTGCGCGACCGACAGTGCCCCGAACCAGGGACGGAAGCGCTGTAGCAGCGCCTCTTCCTGCCCGTCGAGGATGCCCGACAGCGCGATGCGTCCGCCCGGCGCGGTGCGTTCGGCCAGCACCTCGGCCAGCGCATCGAGCGCGGAGGCGAGGATGTTGGCGACCACGATCGGGTAGGGGCCCGCCGGCGCCTGGCCCGGCCCGAACACGGCCAGCGCGGCGTCGACGGCGTTGCGCTCGGCGTTGTCGCGGGTGGCGAGCAGCGCCTGCGGGTCGTTGTCGACGCCATCGGCACGCGCCGCGCCCAGCTTCAGCGCGGCCAGCGCGAGGATGCCGCTGCCGCAGCCGAAATCGAGCACCGGCTTGCCCTGCAGCACGCCGTCGGCGGCGAGCGCGTCGAGCCACTGCAGGCACAGCGAGGTGGTCGGATGCGTGCCCGAGCCGAACGCGAGCCCCGGATCGAGCCGCACCACCGCGGCATCGGCGGCGCGGGCCGCGTCGGGCAGTTCGTGGTTCCAGGGCACGATCCAGGTGCGCACGCCGAAGCGCAGCGGCTGGTATTGGTCCATCCAGGCGCGCTCCCAGTCCTGGTCCTCGACCTTGCGGAACGCCGCGCCGGTCCAGTCCAGCGCCGGGTCGAAGGCTTCCAGCGCGGCGAGCAGCAGCAGCGCATCGGCATCGTGCGGGAACAACGCGCTGAGCGCGATCGAATCCCACAGCGGCGTCTGGCCGACGCCGGGTTCGAGGATCGCGTGCTCGTTGCTCGTGTCCGCGTCGGCATCGAGCATTGTCACCGCCAGCGCGCCCACGTCCTCCAGCGCGTGTTCGTAGCGCGGCTGCTCGGCCTCGCGGCAGCGGACGGTCAGTTCGAGGAAGGGCATGGCGACAGTCTAGCCGGGGCGCCACGGGTGCGGGCCGGCGAGGGCGTTCCCGTATACTGCGCAGGGACGCGGACGGACTTCGCCGCGGGCCATCGCGACCGGGTGCCGGGCCTGCGACCGCCCGTGAACGGCGCTGGAGCCGCCGCCCTGCGATGACGATCCGATGCCCGATGAGACGCCGCTGGCCGCCGGCCAGCCCCGAAGGTTTGCTTCCGGCTGGTACCGGATCTCGCGGTCGTGGCCGCCCGGGGCCGATGCCGCGCCGGTGCTCGTCCTGGTCCGCGCCGGCTCCGCCGGCGACCTGGTCTATCCGCTGGACGTGTTCGCGGGCGAGGCCTCGGGCATCGTCGCGATCGAGGCGGGCGACTACCACGTGTCCCTGCGCGGCGACGGTGATGTTGCCGACGACATCCTCGTCGAACCGATTGCGCGCAGTGCCGCGCTG
>JAFAEU010000414.1 GCA_023423855.1 Pseudomonadota bacterium
GCTGTCGTCCGAGCACGGCAAGGTGCTGTCCGACGCGCGCGGCGACCTGCAGCGCGGGCTGGAAGTGATCGAATTCGCCTGCGGCATCCCGCACCTGCTCAAGGGCGAGTACACGCAGGGCGCCGGCCCCGGCATCGATGTCTATTCGATGCGCCAGCCGCTGGGCGTGGTCGCCGGCATCACCCCGTTCAACTTCCCGGCGATGATCCCGATGTGGATGTTCGGCCCGGCGATCGCCAGCGGCAACGCCTTCATCCTCAAGCCGTCCGAGCGCGACCCGTCGGTGCCGGTGCGCCTGGCCGAGCTGATGATCGAGGCCGGCCTGCCCGAAGGCGTGCTCAACGTGGTGCACGGCGACAAGGAGATCGTCGACGCGATCCTGCGCCATCCCGACATCAAGGCGGTGAGCTTCGTCGGCTCGTCCGACATCGCGCAATACGTGTACGGACAGGGCGCGGCGCACGGCAAGCGCGTGCAATGCATGGGTGGCGCCAAGAACCACGGCATCGTGCTGCCCGACGCCGACCTCGACCAGGCCGTGGCCGACATCATCGGTGCCGCCTACGGCTCGGCCGGCGAGCGCTGCATGGCGCTGCCCGTGGTGGTCGCGGTCGGCGACGCCACCGCCGATGCCCTGCGCGAGAAGCTGCTCGCGGCGATCGCCGGCCTGCGCATCGGCACGTCCACGGACCCCGGTGCGCACTACGGCCCGGTGGTCACGGCGGCGCACAAGGCGAAGATCGAACAGTACATCCAGCTCGGCGTCGACGAGGGTGCGGAACTGGTGCTCGACGGCCGTGGCTTCTCGCTGCCGGGCCACGAAGGCGGCTTCTTCCTCGGCCCGACCCTGTTCGACCGCGTCACGCCGGACATGCAGACCTGGCGCGAGGAAATCTTCGGACCGGTGCTGCAGATCATGCGCGCGGACACCTTCGAGGATGCGATCGCGCTGCCGACCATCCACCAGTACGGCAACGGCGTGGCGATCTTCACCCGCAACGGCGACGCGGCGCGCGAGTTCGCCGACCGCGTCGAGGTGGGCATGGTCGGCATCAACGTGCCGATCCCGGTACCGGTGGCCTACCACAGCTTCGGCGGCTGGAAGCGCTCGGGCTTCGCCGATCTCAACCAGTACGGCATGGATGGCGTGCGCTTCTATACGCGCACCAAGGTGGTGACCCAGCGCTGGCCGAAGGGCGGTGCCGAGGTGGAACAGAGTTTCGTGATCCCGACCATGCGCTGACGCGCGAGGATCGATGCATCCGCCGGCAATGCGCCGGCGACAACGCCCTGGGGAGGGAGTGATTGATGGCCAATGCCCTGACGAGATTCTTCGCGACCGGCGCCGACCAGCCGGTGATCGGCGACCAGGCGGCCATCGACGCGACCTTCCGCAAGCACCGCCTGCGGGTGATGCTGGCGATCACGCTGGGTTACGGCGTGATCTACACCTGCCGGCTCGCGCTGGGCGTGGTCAAGAAGCCGTTGATCGACGAAGGCGTTTTCACGCCGGTCGAGCTCGGCATGATCGGCTCGGCGCTGTACTACGCCTACGCCATCGGCAAGCTGACCAACGGCTTCCTCGCCGACCACGCGAACATGAAGCGCTTCCTCGCGTTCTCGTTCCTGATGACGGCGCTGTGCAACTTCGCCATGGGCCTGACCACGGCGGTGTGGACGGCGGTGTTGATCTGGGGGCTCAACGGCTGGTTCCAGAGCTTCGGCGCACCCGGCGGCGTGGTGGCGATGACGGCCTGGTTCTCGAACAAGGAGCGCGGCCGCGCCTACGGCATCTGGAGCACCGCGCATTCCATCGGCGAAGGCCTGACCTTCATCGGCGTGGGCAGCGTGGTCGCATGGCTGGGCTGGCGCTACGGCTACTTCGTGCCGGCGCTGTTCGGCCTCGGCGCCGCGGCGATGATGTACTGGCTGGTGCAGGACCGTCCGCGCACGCTGGGCCTGCCCACGGTCAACGACTGGAAGGGCGACCGCTACGAGGACAAGGAACGGCCCGACATCAAGTCGGTCCTCGGATTGCAACTTTCGATCCTGAAAATCCCCGCCATCTGGGTGCTGTGCCTGTCCGCCGCGACCATCTACGTGACCCGCTACGCCATCAATTCGTGGGGAATCCTCTACCTGCAGGAGGATCGCGGCCTGTCGCTGCCGATGGCGGGCACGGTACTGATGGTCAGCACCATCGCCGGCATCGCCGGTGCGGTCGCCTACGGTTTCATTTCCGACAAGGTGTTCGGCGCGCGCCGCCCGCCCGCCAACCTGCTGTTCGCGATCCTCGAGATCTGCGGCCTGCTGCTGTTCTTCCACGGCCCGAACACGATGCCGGTGCTGATCGCGGGCATGGTGCTGTTCGGCATGGGCCTGACCGGACTGGTCACCGCGCTCGGCGGCCTGTTCGCGGTGGATATCGCGCCCAAGCGCGTCGCCGGCGCGGCGATGGGCGTGATCGGCATCTTCAGCTACATCGGCGCCGGCATCCAGGAGTACGTTTCCGGCAGACTGATCCAGGACAACATGACCATGGTCGGCGACCAGCGCATCTACGACTTCGGGCCGGCCATCTCGTTCTGGATCGGCGCGTCGGTGCTGTCGATGCTGCTCGCCGGCAGCCTGTGGCGCACGAAGCTGAGGGATTGAGGAAAGACATGGGAATCGACGCATCCAGCGAACTCAACGCCATGGTCGACGCCGCGATGGCGGCGGGCGAAGGCCTGCTGCGCCGCTACGCGCAACTGTCCGAGCTCGAGGTGCAGACCAAGGCCGGGCCGACCGACCTGGTCTCCATTGCCGACCAGGAAGCGGAGAACACCGTGCGTACGCTGCTGGCCGCGGCGCGACCCTCGTACTCGTTCCTCGGCGAGGAAGGCGGCATCGGCGGCGGCAGCGACTTGTCGCAGCGCTGGATCGTCGATCCACTCGACGGCACCACCAACTTCCTGTTCGGCTGCCCGCTGTGGGGCGTGAACGTGGCGCTGGCGCGCGACGACAGCGTGGTCGCAGGCGTGACCTACCTGCCGGTGCTCCGCGAGCTCTACGTCGCCGAAGCCCGCAAGGGCGCGTGGCTCAACGGCAAGCGCATCCATGTCTCCGCGCGCGACACGCTGATCCGCAGCGTGTTGTCGTGCGGCATCCCGTTCGCCGACAAGCCCGACCACCCGGTGTTCGCGCGCGAGATGGCGCTGCTCAGCGCCGAAGTCGCCGGCATCCGCCGCACCGGCGCCTGCGCGGTGGACATGGCCTTCGTGGCCGCCGGCCGCTGGGATGCCTACTGGGAGCGCGCGCTCAACGCCTGGGACATGGCGCCGGGCGTGATCCTGGTGGAGGAAGCCGGCGGCATCGCCACCTCGGTGACCGGCGACGCGCTCGACATCGGCGGGGGCAACGTCTGCGTCAGCAACGGCGCCATCCACACCGCGCTGGTCGACAGGCTCAATGCCGCGCTGTACACGGAGGAGCCCACCGCATGACACTGCGTCGCCGCAGCTTCCTCGCCGCCGCCGGCCTGGCCGGGTTGTTCGCGGCGCTGCCCAGGGCATTCGCGGCGGCACTCGGCTATCCGCGCGCGCTGCAGGGACCGATGCTCGGCGCGCCCGGTCCCCACCACCTCGCGGTCTGGGTGCGCGCCAGCGGCGCCTTCGAGGTCGAGCTGGAAGTCGCCACCGACCGCGAGTTCCGGCACGTCGTGCAGACGGTCTCGTCCGTCGCCTCGCCCGAGGACGACTGCTGCCTGGTCCTGCGCGCGGAAGGCCTGCAAGCGGACACCGGCTACTGGTACCGGCTGCGCTACGACGGCGAGGACGACCGCTTCCAGTTCCTGCCCCACCGCGCGCGCACCGCCCCGGCGGGCGCGGCCGCGTTCCGGGTCGCCTTCGGCTCCTGCTGCCGCATCCAGTACGACCCGCAGCAGCGCATCTGGAACACCGTGCGCGCGCTGGAACCGGACATGTTCCTCTGGCTCGGCGACAACATCTATGCCGACAGCGACCAGCCCGCCGTGCTCACCGACCTGTATGGCCGCGGGCGCGTGGTGCCCAGCCTGGAACCGCTGCTGCGCTCGGTGCCGCAGCTCGCCACCTGGGACGACCACGACTTCGGTTACAACGATTCCGATGGCCGCAGCCCGTTCAAGGCCGACTCGCTGCGCGTCTTCAAGCGCTTCTGGGCCAACCCGTCCTACGGCGAGCGCGACAATCCCGGCGTCTACTTCCGGCAGCACTACGGCGGCGTGGACTTCTTCGTGCTCGACGGCCGCTACTACCGCGATGCCACCGACCGGCCCGACAACGCGGGAAAGACGATGCTCGGCGCGAAGCAGAAGGCCTGGCTCAAGCGCGAGCTCAAGGCCAGCACCACGCCGTTCAAGGTCCTGGCGATCGGCGGCGGCTGGTCCTCGGCCGAGAACGAGAAGGGCGGCGACTCGTGGGCGGTGTACATGGCCGAACGCAACGAGCTGTTCGACTTCATCCGCGACGAGAACATCGGCGGCGTGGTCTGCATCTCCGGCGATTCGCACATGGGCGAGCTCAACTGCATCCCGTGGTCGCAGCGCGGCGGCTACGACATCTACGACTTCTGCTCCTCGCCGCTGGCGCAACTGCCGGCCGCCAAGCACACCCGCCAGGTACCGGAAGTCCGCGTGCGCGACGTGTGGACGCGCTCGGTCAACGTCGGCCTGATGCGCTTCGACCTGACCGGCGACACGCCCACGCTCACCTATACCCTGCACGACGACCTCGGCGAAGCCGTCTGGGAGCCGCTGGTGCTCACCCCCGACGACCTGCGCAATGGCGCAAGCACCTGGCAGGCCAAGTCGGATCCGAAGGAACTCGAGCGCCTGGAGCGGTTCAGGCGCGGCGGCGGCTACTACGGCTTCGATCCGCCGCAAGGCTGGCCGGACACGCCGCACTACGGTGACTGAAGCGGGCACGGGCCAGGCATCGCACCACCCGCGCCGCGGGAGCCGCGACATGCGGCAGCGCCGGAGGCGGATGCCTGCCCGTGCGCGCATCCTGCCCCTGGCCCGCCGGCGCGCAGGCAACGGCCGCCGTCAGCTGGATGTCAGCCGGGCCGTCGCACCATCCACGCCATGAACAAGACCACCGCCTCCGCCATCCTCGCCTGCGCCCTGGGTGCCGCCGCCCTCGCAGCCCTGCCCGCCATCGCCCCACCCGCCCACGCCGGCAAGGACGACCAGCGCGAAGCCCGCGAACTGCTCGCGCGCGGCGAGATCCTGCCGCTGGGCCGCATCCTGCAGATCGTGCAGGAGCGCGTGCCCGGCGATATCATCGAAGTCGAGCTCGACCGCAGCGACAAGCACGGCTGGGAATACGAAGTGAAGGTGCTCGCCGCCAGCGGCCGCGTGCTGGAAGTGGACGTGAACGCCCGCGACGGCACGATCCGGAAGATCGAGGACGATTGATGCGTTGTCTCATCGTCGAGGACGATCCTGACATCCAGGCCGATCTTCGGCGCGCGCTCGCGGCGTCCGGCTTCACGGTCGACGCCGCCGGCGACGGCAACCGGGCCTGGTACCTCGGCGACACCGAGGACTACGACGCCGTGGTCCTCGACCTCGGCCTGCCGCAACTCGACGGCCTCTCGGTGCTGCGCAAGTGGCGCGCCGCGGGGCGCGCCTTCCCGGTGATCGTGCTGTCCGCGCGCGGCGACTGGACCGAGAAGGTCGAGGGCATCGAGGCCGGTGCCGACGACTACATGGGCAAGCCGTTCCAGATGGGCGAGCTGGTCGCGCGCGTGCGCGGGCTTACCCGCCGCGGCGCCGGTCGCACCAGCAACGTGGTCGCGGTCGGCGGCCTGCGCCTGGACACCACGCGCATGAGCGCCACCTTCGACGGCGCGCCGGCGCAGCTGTCGCCGCTGGAATTCCGGCTGCTCGACCATCTTGCACATTCGCCGCAGCGCGCGGTCTCCGCCGGCGAGCTCGCCGAGCACCTGTACGGCGTCGCCGACGCCGGCGACACCAACGCCATCGAGGCGATCGTGGCACGGCTGCGGCGCAAGTTCGGCGCCGGGGTGATCGTCACCCGGCGCGGGTTCGGCTACCTGCTGGGCGAACCCGCGTGATCGCGCGCTCGCTGCACTGGCGCCTGCTGGCGGGCGCCGCGGCGGCGATCCTGCTGGCGCTGTGCGTGTCGTGGGTGTTCATGACCCTGCTGTTTGAACGCCACCTCGAGCGCAGGCTCGAGAGCGAACTCACCCGCGATGGGCTGCGCCTGGTCGCCGCGCTCGAGCTCGACCGCGCCGGCGTGCCGGTGATCGACCCGGAACCGATGGACCCGCGCCTGCAGACGCCCGCCGGCGGCTACTACTGGCAGGTGTCGACGCCCGCCGGCGCCGCGCGCTCGCGCTCGCTGTGGGATGCCGACCTGCCCGCGCACGATGCCCCGCCCGCCGACGACTGGACGCTGCGCCACGACGACGGCCCGTTCGGCGAACGCATCTCGCTGCTCGAACGCGTGGTCGCGCCGGACGCGGGCGGCCCCGCGGTGCGCGTG
>JAFAEU010000441.1 GCA_023423855.1 Pseudomonadota bacterium
CTCCAGATCAATGCGCCAAGACGCCCGAAAGCGCTAGTCTGTCCGCATGACCACCTTGCTCGATGCTGTCCGCCACCACGCCGACGCCCAAGCCGGCGACGACGGCCTCGCCCCCACCCCCATCCCCGGCCTGATGGCCGTGCGCGCCGTCGCGCCCAGCGACCTGATCCACGACGTCCAGCGCCCGCTGGCCTGCCTGGTCCTGCAGGGCGGCAAGCGCGTGACCGCCGGCGCCCGCGTGTTCGAGTTCGCCGCCGGCGACTCGCTGCTGGTTACCGCCGACATCCCCACCGTCAGCCAGATCACCCGCGCCAGCGCCGCCGCGCCGTACTACTCGCTGGTGCTGGAGCTCGACCCCGCAACGATCGCCGACCTGGTCGCGCAGATGGCCCCGCCCGCCGTCGCCGACCACGCCCCGCTGCGCGTCGACCCCACCGAAGCCGAAACCGCCGACGCCGCCCTGCGCCTGATGAAGCTGCTCGACCGCCCCGAATCCCTGCCCGTGCTGCAGGCGCAACTGCTGCGCGAGATGCACTACTGGCTGCTCGCCGGCCGCCACGGCGACGCCATCCGCAAGCTCGGCTGGCCCGACGGCCACGTGCAACGTGTCGCGCGCGCCGTGCACGTCCTGCGCCGCGACTACGCCAGGCCCATCGCGGTCGAGCGCCTGGCCACCATCGCCGGCATGAGCGCCTCGTCGTTCCACCAGCACTTCAAGGCCATCACCTCGCTGTCGCCGCTGCAGTTCCAGAAACAGCTGCGCCTGATCGAAGCACGACGGCTGATGCAGTCGCATGGCGCGAGCGCCAGCAGCGCGGCCTATGCGGTGGGATACGAGAGCGTGCCGCAGTTCACGCGCGAGTACGGGCGGATGTTCGGCAAGTCGCCGGCGGCGGACGCCAGGGCCGCGGTGGTCAGGCTGCAGGCATCGGCGTTGAGCCGCGAAGCCGCTTCGGCTTGAACGGATTGCAAGACCTGTTCACTGGCCGGCGGACCGTCGTGCGCGTCTTCCATCGTTGCGTTGCGCATTCGCGCGACTTTGTGCGAACTCCGGGAAGATCTCCGCCATCGGCATCGCATCCGGCAGGATGTAGAACACCCCGCCGCGCTCGAACGTCGGACGGATGATCCGCTCGTAGAACTCGGGCGAGACGTTGATGCAGCCATGGGTGACGCGGTTATCGTCCGGCGAAGGCGATGCGAGGCGCTCGGCGCGCTTCTCGGCCGGAACGCCGGTCGCGGTCGGGTGGATGGAGACCGCGGAATCGTGGTCCACCCACAGCACGCGCCCGGCGTCGATTGACGGACCGAAACCGCCCACGAAGCGACCCGCAGGCGTGGTGCGATCCCGGCCCGGAATCTCGCGAAGCGCGAGGCCGGCGATGCCGGGGGCCGTGTGATCGCCGGTCGCCGAGCCGAAGAGCGCAGGCGCCGCGCCGCGAAGCCGGCCGTCACCGCCGAACACCAGGATCTGTGCGGCGGCCTTGTCCATGACCGCGAACGGATAGCCCTGGCTATCCTTGGCTGCGACAACCCAGCCCGCGAGCCCGGTCACCGTAGCGGACACCTCCTGGCCTCGCGGAAGCTGGTCGACCGCGGTGACCGGTTGCGCGGAAGCATCCCTGGCGCCGGCCACGCCGAAGCCCGCGAACGCCAGCGCCAGCGCGACATGAACGACCCGGATCGCAGGGTGCGCGCGCGTACGGATGCGCGGTTCCCTGGAACGAGGACTGGATGAAGACAGGGAGACCGGATGGCCCGCAAAGGCCACCGGGTCCCGGTTCAGGCCGTTCGTCACGAATCGTGAGAAGCGACTAGCCGCGCGGCGCGCGGCGCGGCGCCGCTTCGAGCTGCTGGACGCGGCCTTCGATCTGATCCAGCCGCTGGTTGGCCTGCTGCGCGGACTGATTGGCGGATTCGGCGCTCTGGGCCGCGCTCTGCACCCTCGTGTCGAGTTGATCCAGGCGCGAGTTGATCCCTGCAAACTCGTCGTCATAGGTCGCACAGGCGGCAAGGCCCACGGTGGCGACGATCGCCACGCCGAGCGTACGCATCACCACCAGATGTTGCTTGGTCAGGAACATTCCGATCCTCCTTCGTCCGGGGTCTCGGAATATAGCGGCCTTTCCTTCGGCGCCATGATCCGCATTCAGCTGAAGTTGGAGTACGTATGTGGGTTGTGAAGGCGTGGCAGCCAGTGGGAGTTGCGGCTTGAATCCATCGTTTTGCGCGGAAGTTCGCAGCATTTGATCGACGATCACGACCTTGTCCGCAGTCGCCGATCGCCACCCGGGATGAACAGCAGACCCTGACAACTGGCCGTTTTGCACCGACCAGGCTTCAGGGACTTCTTCGACGCCTCCCTGTTCATCGGCAAGGAAAGCCGTACCGGCCCTTCCAATGCGTCCAGCTGGCCGACATGGTCTCTCTCGGCATCTCCATTGCATCGCGCGCAATGTCCGCTTCGCATTGGACGGCACCCGCCGATCAATGGGGGCCTATCGCCTGAATTAGACCGCGCCGCGAAGCGACGTCGGCTTGAATGAATTGTTAGGTCTCTGCCTCTTGATCCGCCAGTAACCCAAAGTGAAGGTGCCGATGGCAGTTTGGGCAAAGCGCCAGAGCGTTTGAAACCGTATCTTCTCCGCCGAGTGCCAGTTGGATGATGTGGTGTACCTCAAGGTACGGCTGACCATTTTTCTTACGCTTGAATGGCGCGTCCGCTTTACAACGCTCGCACTTTCCAGCAGCGCGAAGTAGAACCTCAGCAACAACATCTGGATTGCGTACAAACGCGTAGCTGACCACAGGGACTTTTGTTGGCAACTTGGCCGCCTTGGCCAGGCGGGCAGTTCTTGCGCTTGAGTTGTCCTTGAGAGATTCCTGAACCGCCTCAATGAAGCGCTCAACATGCGTTGAAAGTTCAATCGGGGAGGATTGCTTGATGTGAGATTCCAGCACGGTACGCATGCTGTGAAGAGTCACATTGCTAAGTTGCTCGTAGTAGATGATGTGTTGGTCGACAGCACTCACGGCGAGCGAATGTGCTTCATTGCCTCGCCTTTCGCGAATCCTTGACAAGAAGTAGTTGATTGCGGGCGCGCTCATTGCGCGCTGAAACACCCTGCCTTGCATCATGTACCGATAGTCGTTGATGAAGTCGCGAGCAGAGTTGATATTGATCCCGTGCACCTCGGCCAGCAGCTTGGCCCCTTCCGTTGCCGTGAGCTGCTTGTCGTAGACGTCGCTTGCGACTTCTTCGGCGGCTCGAACCTGGTCATCTGTAATCTTCATGCGGAGACATAACGCCTGAGTCAAGGCGTGCCGCGAAGCGGCATTGCCTTGAACGAATTGTTGGCCTTGCCGACCAGTGATATTGAGACCATGGCCTGCGCGCTGGCTTCATTGCTGTCAGAAGTGGTGAGGACGAAAAGAAGCTCATCCTTGTCCTCGGGGCGTGACCACGAGTACGCCAGTGTGCGGGTGTGCGTGTCGCTTGGGCCAAGCGAAGTTGCGTCTTGAGCCTTCGCCACGAGAGGGGCCGGGGCTGTACCAACCAAGGCCGAGAAGCCGGCATGAGTCTGATCGAGGTTGGCGCGCTGCGCGAAAACGGCACAAACCGTGTCATCTCGGAGCGCAACTACATACGCTGTAGAAGGCGCAACAATGAACCATGCTTTGCCAGGATTGCCGCCGAGAAAGAAATCCGCCTTCTCGGGAGGAGCCTCGGAAGCGCCGATGTCACTCATTTCTTTTCGCAGATTGTCCTGCGAGTAGAAATGCTTCATGCACGTACCAGCGAACAGGTCATTGATGCTATCCGGCGGCGGAGATGCCACTACAAGAGCCGGAAACAGGGCCGCAGTTGCCAGAAGTTTGCGCATGATGTGTCTCGGAAGGATAACCACAGTTATGCGGAGCATTCGCCACCGTTGGCTGGCGGGAAAAGGGGTCCGGGAAAAGGGGTCAAGTTCACTTTTGTCTCGATCCTTTGCATGCCGGGTACCCCGCACACCCCCAGAACATAGCTCCGGTCTTGCCGTTCACCCGCTCGACCATCGATCTGCCGCAACGTGGACACTCCGGTGCTGATGGTGATGCAGGCGCTGACGAGCCAATCACGGAATCAACACGTTGACGCTGTGACTCCGCATCGCCCGCCTGCACCTCGCGAATCATCCCCAGCAACGTGTCGCCATCGATCAGCTTGATTGGCTTGTCCTGCGCAAACCGCGCCGCATCCGGCGTGTAACCGCCGATCGTCGCGATACGTACCTCGTCCGCACCATGGTGCGCCAGCAGCCCATACATCTCGCGCACCACGCTGACGCCTACCTGCTCGCGCTTCCATTTCTTGCACTGCACGAGTACGCGCTTGCCACCCTTGCGCAGGACTAGGTCGATGCCGCCATCGGCGCCACCAAGACCCGTCTCTTCCGCCGTGTAGCCACGCCGGCGGAAAGCCTCGCCCACCAACCGCTCGAAATCACGCCAGCCGAGCGCGGCGATGCTGTCCAGGCCGGTGCGCGTATCCAACAAGCGACTCTTGCGCCGCGCGCCGAGGAAGGAGAACAGCGCCGCCATAGCGCAAGCGGCGAGGACAAACCATGCCAGCGGCGCGAAGGGGTTGTTCTGCGCAAGCGCCTGCCCGAACGGTCCTTCCATCCGGGAAAACAAGGACGGCAGGCCGTAGCGAACAAACAGGAAGCCAAGCACGCCGAGGGCCAGTGCCACCGGCCATGGCAACGCTACCAGGTCATCGAGCAAGCCTTGCCTTCCGCGTCCCATGCGGATTCCCCAATGCAGATTTTCCCCTAGATCGACCATAGCGCGATATCGCCTTGCGATAAAGCCGGGCTGTTATGCGCTGCGGCACGGGTGCGCGTTCGTGTTGGAAAGCGCAACGATAGGTCGAGCGCTTGCTGTCTTTTGGCGAAAGGTTACTGGTCGGCCACGGGGGCCGCACGTGATTCTGAGATATCTGTCGCGACAAGCCGACCATATTGTTTGCGCCAACGAAATGGTTCGAAACCCGTTATGCCGAGGTTGACGAATCCAACCGCCACCCCAATCCGGACCACCGACTGGCGTGCCGCGTCAGCGCATCGCAAACGACCTCCGCGCTTCCCGCAACATGCAGCTCGCGCCGCGCGCGGGTGATGCCGGTGTAGACCAGCTCGCGCGACAGCACGCGATTGGATCGCACGGGCAGCAACAGCCAGACGGTGTCGAATTCCGAGCCCTGCGCCTTGTGCACGGTCATGGCGAAGGCGCTGTCGTGGGCGGGCAGCGCGGCGGGGTGGAAGGCGCGCGGGGCATCGGGCTGGTCGCCGGGGAACCAGGCCATCAGGGTGTCGTTCGCATCGCGCTGGCAGATGCCGATGTCGCCGTTGAACAGGCGGTGGCGGTAGCTGTTCTCGGTGACGATCAGCAACTGGCCGTGAAAATGCTTGTTTGAAGCGGGACGGCTGCCGCGGCGGTTGGGGCCGGCCAGCAACTCTTCGATGCGGGCATTGAGGGTGCGCGCGCCCTGGGGGCCTTCGCGGACTGCGGTGAGGATGCGCAGGCGGCTGGCGAGCACGAGCGCTTCGGCGGGAGTTGCGGCTTCGGCCAGCGATTGCCAGTGGGCGAGCAATTGGTCGCGGTGCGTCTGCAGCGGGTCGGCGAGGGCTTCGTGGAAGTGGACGTTCGAGAGGGTGCCGCTGCGGAGCAGGGACAGGGCGGTGTCCGGGTTGCCTTCGCGGACGGCGGTGGCGAGGGGGACGAGGTGCAGGGATTCGTCCTGGCGCCAGCCGCGCTGGAGGTGGATGCGGCGGGCGGGGAAGGTTGGGGTTGCGGCGTCCTCGGGAATGTCGGGATTCTCTTCTTCGCGGTGATTCGGGAGCAAAGACGCTGGGTCCCCGCCTTCGCGGGGATGACGGTTCAGTAGTGACTGCAGGGCGGCGGCATCTTCGGCAGTGATGCGTTCGCCGTTGCCGGCGGCGCGGAGGATGCCGGAGAGGACGTCGCCGGCTTCGACCGAGGGGAGCTGGTCGGGGTCGCCGAGCAGGATGAGTTTCGCGCCGTCGGCGACGGCGTCGACCAGCTTGGCCATCAGCGGCAGGTCGATCATCGAGGCTTCGTCGACTACCACGACGTCGAACGGCAGCGGGTTGTCGGCGCGGTGGCGGAAGCGCGGAGAGTCGGGAATGGTGCCGAGCAGGCGGTGCAGGGTGGTGCCGGTGGTGGGCAGTTGGGCGAGCAGGGCGGGGTCGACGCCGGCGGCGGCCAGCGACTGCAGGGCATTGCGGACGCTGTCGGCCATGCGTTCGGCGGCGCGGCCGGTGGGGGCGGCGAGGGCGATGCGCGGGGCGGGTTTGCCGGCGTGCATCGCCTGCGCGGCGAGGAGCACCAGGAGGCGGGCGATGGTGGTGGTCTTGCCGGTGCCGGGGCCGCCGGTGATCAGGACGAGGTTGTGGCGGAGGGCGGTGGCGGCGGCTTGGGCCTGGCGGTCTTCGCCAAAAGCGCCCCCATCCCGGCCTTCCCCCGCAAGCGGGGGAAGGAGAAGAACGGCGGCGGTTTCCAGCCCTTCCTCCGCTTGCGGGGGGTGAGGAGGGCCCGCTTGCGCGGCACTGCCGCGCGGGCCATCCGAACGACCGGCGCGCTGCGCCGGGCTGGACAGGGTTGGGATGGGGGCCTGCAGGAACAGTTTTGCGAACAGCGGCGCGAGAACTTCGATGCCGCTGGCGTCGGGTGCATGCGCACCGATGTGCTGCAGGCCGAGCGCGAGGGCGCGCTCGTATTCGCGGTAGCGGCGCAGATAGAGCAGGCCCGGGGCGCCATGCGCGCCTTCGAGCACCAGTGGTGCCTGGTTGTCGGACGGCTGCGCGGGATCGGCAGGCACGGCGACCCAGCGCGAGGCGGTGAGCTGTCGCTGCCAGTCGCCGGCATCGGGCCAGGCGATGGCGGGATCGTCGCCGTCGAGCAGGTCGCGCGCGCCATCGAGCTGCAGGCCGGCATGTCCCTTCGACACGGCGAGCGAGGCGAGTGCGGCGGCGGCCAGCACGGCGTCGGGCGTAGACGGGTCGAGCCGGCGCAGGCTCTGCGCGAGCGCGTGGTCGAGGGTGCGCAGGTGGCCGCCGCGGAACAGGACGTCGAGCAGGTTCACGCGGCGACTCCTTCCGCGCGGCCTGCGAACAGGGCATCGAGCGCGTGCACGAGCTGCGGCGCGTAGCGATGCGCGAAGATGCCCTTCGACGGATCCCCCGCGGGATCGAGGCCGCGGCAGAAGAGGTAGCGGATGCCGCCGAAGTCGCGCGCGTAGTCGTAGGCGTCGCCGAGGCGGAAGCGCAGCCAGCGGTGCAGGGCCAGCGTGTAGATCAGCGCCTGCAGGT